>JAJFLS010000168.1 GCA_021772595.1 Opitutales bacterium | reverse complement strand
ACGATCGGACGAGCGTGGGCAAGAAGCCTATGTGCGCTACGGTTTGCCCGAGCGATACACTCTACTACGGAAAGCGCGAGGATATCGAACGGATCCGTCAGGAACGGCCGATCAACGAGTTCCAGTTCGGCATGCAAACGGTGAGGACCAAGGTGAACATGTTGGTGGCCGACGATGTCGCTGCGTTGCCGGTCGATATTGCCGATTTCATGGTTGATGATGAGATGGAATCGCGTCCGGGCGCTCCTGACGTAGCGGATCTCGCTGTTTGGGACGACACTCCAGAAATTGTCAAACTTGCGAGGAATGAACGAATAATGGAACTCGAACTGCAGAGTTGAAAAAGTAAGTCGCTATGAATAACGAATCCGCCAGAACAATGCCGACCTGCCAGAAAGAGTTTCCGATCGGGCAACAAGAGGAGCACAAAAACTCGCGAAGGGCTTTCTCCAAGACTCTAGCGCTATCTCTCGTCGCTGCAGGCAGCGGGCTATTATTGCGTAGCAAGTTGACCGGAACGGAACTCGATCATCCGCGAATGCAAGTCGCATCAGCGAGTGAACTGGAGGTGGGCGACTATAAGCTGTTTCGCTATCCTATGGACGAACCTTGTATTCTTGTGCGGATAACGGAAAACGAATACGTTGCATATAGCCAGAGCTGCACGCATTTGATGTGTCCGATACATTACAATAAGGAAAATCAGCAGTTTGTTTGTCCCTGCCATCAAGGCTTTTTCGATGCGAAAGATGGAAGTGTTATATCCGGTCCTCCGCCCAGGGCGTTGCCGCGTTATAGAGTGAGCGTTGAGGACGGGATTATTTGGGTGGGGTGATCCGCTTGACTGAGTGCGACATTTCGCTGATTGTAGGAGCCTGCTTGCAGGCGATTGTTTGCCTGGGTTATAGCGGAGAAAATCGCCTGCAAGCAGGCTCCTACATTTGAAAAGGTATCGTCCCGAGCCTGTGCGGGCCGCTTGGCAGGCGCTCGCTCGGGCTAAAGTTCTGAGCTACTTCTTGAGCAAGTACCACAACGTGATTCCTTGCGATAGGGCGAGGATAGCTGCGGTGATTTTCCAGAAGAGCGCGGGTTTTCGCTCGATGAATGGGATTGAGTCAGTGGGCAGGAATTCTTTATTGGGGTGTTCCAGATCGTATTCAAATTCCGAGAACGTGTCATAGCGAGATTGAGGATTTATTTGAACCGCCTTTCGGATTGCGCCGTCGATCCAGGTCGGGACCATAGAATTGTGCCGGGTCGATGGAATGTATTCGAGAGCGGCGAAATCGCGAAGAGTGTGACAGTTTTCGTAGGACTTTCCGTAGGGCAGGCTTCCGGTTAACACTTCATATAACATTACTCCGACGGAGAAGAGGTCGGATTTCGAAGTAGGCTTACGGCCGAGGATATATTCTGGAGCGCTGTAGTCTAGGGTGCCTAGCGCCTGCTCTCGTTTGAAGGGCGTGGAGATTTCCTGTATACCGGGGACAAATGTAGATCCGAAATCGATGATCACCGCGCCGCGCTTTGGGTTGATGATAACATTGCTCGGTTTCATGTCTTGGTGAAGCATCTCTTGCCGATGCATCGCGCGAAGGCCAAGTATCACATTTTTAGTGATCGATATCGTTTCCTTTATGTCAGGGTTCGCATTTTGCTCCATCCATTCGGAAAGTGTCACGCCTTCGATGTATTCCAGAAGCGTGTAAAGAAAAGTCTGGCCTCTCGCCGGTTTGGTGGAAGAGGCGAGATGGTCGCTCGTGACTTTGCTGCCGATCCAGGCTTCCATAATGAAGCGTTCGATGTAGGAGTTTTCGTCCTCGAAATTTACTGACGGCGTTTTCATTACCATCTTCTCTCCCGTGTCTCGATCGCGAACGATATAGGTTTGGCTTCGACTGGTGGCTTGAAGTTCGCTTACTACTTCATACCCATCGAGCGACATTCCGGGATAAAGGTCGGGAGGGAAAGGGAGTCGTCTGAAGTGGCGATATAGTTCGTCGTTGCTGGTGGTTCCCGCATTGACGACGTCTACGATGACAGCGCTGCAATTGTCGTTGCTGCCGGCATCGAGAGCATTCGCCACTAGTTCAGAACATATATCATTCAAATCGTGACCCGCTTTTGAAACGGTATCTTCGATCGTTCTTGAGCCGAGAAATCCGTGAATGCCGTCGGTCGTAAGGAGAAACCGATCACCTGCCTGTAATTGCGCTTGGCGGCAGTCGATCTCGACATTCGTATCCATTCCCATGGAGCGCGCCAAACCGTACTTCTTCTTGCCAAAGCGAACGGTATGATCGCGTGTCATTTGTTCCATGTGGCCGTCGCGGATTCGATAGATTCTGGAATCGCCGATATGGAAAAATACGGCAGTCGTGGCTTTGAGTGCAATCGCGCTTAGGGTGGTCAAGTATCCGTGGCCGTCATTCGTGTAGCTTTGTCCAAGGCTGTAAAGCCAGCGATTGAGCGCGTTGATGACTTTCGTTCCGGCGGTTTTCGTTGTCCAAGCTTCGGGGGCGTCATAGAAATCATTGAGGAAGCCTTTCACGCATATTTCAGCTGCCTGTTTCCCTTCGTCTGCGGCGCTCACGCCATCCGCGATCGCTGCGGTTATTCCTTTTGTGGAAAGGTCAGGTTCCTGCGGAATGCGAATCCCGAGGCAGTCCTCATTGGATTCGTTGGGTCCCGCGGAAGTAGCGACACCGGTTTTCACTGAGAGCTGTGATTTCAATTGCATATATCCAGTACGCTCAATGCGATCGTCGATTACGGCTCAAGCTACCTTGATCATCTGCACGGTTCCATCAGGAAGAATCTCCGCTGTATGTCCAGTGGGTTCTTCCAGGAAGAATGACGCTCCGAATGCGAGAACGGAGGATCCGCCAATCACCATAAAGAAGGTTTGGGCATCGACGAAACTGTAAATGGTAAGAAACGTTACCGCCCCGACGTTTCCGTAGGCGCCGACCATTCCTGCGATCTGGCCCGATAGTCTTCGCTTGATGAGCGGAACGATCGCGAATACCGCGCCTTCGCCTGATTGGACGAAAAAGGAGCACAGCATGATTGCTGCTACGACTAGACCGATAGGCCAGTTGCTTTGGACTTGCCCCATGAGAGAATAGCCGACTGCTAAGCCGCATATGAAAATAAGCATGCTCTTGCGCCGTCCGAATTTATCGGATACCAATCCGCCAAGAGGCCGAGCGACCAAATTCATCAAAGCGAAGCCGCCTCCAAATAATCCGGCCATAAAGGGATCCAGTCCGAAGGTATCTATGAAAAATCCCGGGAGCATCGACACGACTGCCAGTTCGGAGCCGAATGTGACGAAATAGTTGATTTCCAATATCGCGACTTGGCAAAACTTGTAGCGCTGCGTTTCGTCAGTTCCATTTTTAAGCATCGCTTTATTGACTACGATAATCTGCAGCATTTGAATTAGGAACAGCGCGGCGAGCGAGAGATAGATCAATTTGGTCGCGCCTTGGCTGATCAAGTCCACTCCAGTTGGCGAAAGCTTCCAGGCGAGGACTGCCAAGCAAGCGTACATGGGAACGTTCATGCAAAGCAGAAAGTAGAGATCGCCTTTGCTCGAAACTTCCAAGCCGCCGTTCTTCTTGGGCTTGAAATAGGTAGAGCCTTTTGGGGTGTTGCGGGCCTTTTTGAAAAAGAAGAAACCGTAACAGAAGGCCAACGCGCCGGTGGCCAGAATCGAATAGCGCCAGGCTTCGTCTCCTCCGAAGAAATGAGCGATCCCCCAAGTCAAGCCCGGAAGCGCCCAAGCGGAAGCCGCCGATCCGAAATTCCCCCAGCCGCCATATATTCCCTCGGCTAGCCCGACCTGCTTGGCGGGAAACCATTCTCCGATCATTCGAATGCCGATTACGAATCCTGCTCCTATGAAACCCATCATCAAGCGGGCAAGGGCCAGCATTTCATAGGAACTTGAATACGCGAAGAACGTGCAGAGTCCCCCCGCTGCAATCAGCAGTCCGCTGAAGATATGCCTTGGGCCGAACTTGTCCACGAGCATGCCGATGACGATTCGGGCGGGAATCGTCATCGCGACGTTCAGAATCAAGAGAGCTTTCCACTGGGCTTTGCTCATCTCGAACGTCGCCATTATCGCATCCCTAAGCGGGGCGTGATTGAACCACATCACAAAGGTAAGGAAAAATGCGAACCATGTGATATGCAGCGTAAAGATCCGGGGATCGGATAGCTTTCTGAGATTGATGACTTTTCTAGACATAGCAGTTTGATGAAAAATTTTTCAGAAATTGGTCTGGTGAATGGCAACGCTGGATTCTTTCGGGTTCGAGATGCCCAAGCGCTTCAACGCCTCATCGTGCAAGTCAGATCTGACTACACGATCGCCGATGGCCTGCGTATCATAAGGCGGTAAATCCTTTTGATGAATCCTGATCGAATCGAGAATCCAATCGACTTCTGACGCGCTTGGCGTGGTTGAGCCATTTCTGCCGAAATATAGAAAATTCGACATCGACTCGACCCTGCCCATTCCGTAGTCGAATTCAGGTGACAGGCAATCCGAGATGAGCGAGGCGTCGCAGTTGAGCCGACTGGCGATCGAGAGGCTGCGGGAGATCGATTCCCGGTTTGCTGGATCGTCGCAGTACACGCACGCTTCCACCAATGCCGCGATCATTGCGATATGCTCCTCATGGCGTTCTTCGGCGAAGGATTCCTTAACCATTAGCGCTTTTCCCGGATGACCTGGGTGAATGTCGGCCGACGTCGCGGGAGACCAGCCCACTCCTTGAGCGATCGCTAAGCTCGGCCAAGGTTCACCCGCGCAGAACCCGTCAATGTTGCCCGCTGCCAAATTGCGTTGCATCTGGTTTGGAGGGAGCGTTACAAGCCGAATATCGCGATCGGGATCGATTCCCGCCTTGGTGAGCCATTCGTAAAGAAGGGACGTTTGCGCGGAATGCGGATAAACGGTCGCAAACGTGTACGTCCGGAATACCTGGTTTTTCCGAATGTCGAACGCCAAAGTAGTGGCGTCGTGCACGCCCCGTTTTCTGAGCTCCATGGATAGCGTGATCGCGCATCCGCCTCTGCTTAGAATGATGCCGGTGAGACAGGGCGTAGGAATCGACTCGAGCCCGAGCGTTGATGAAAACAGCATCGGGCAAAGCGCGTGGGCGGCATCGAGCACACCGTAGATCATTTTCTGCCAAATCGATGCCCAGCCGATTTCGCGATGGAGCTTAACCTTCAATCCATGCTTGCGGAAAAAACCATTGTCGAGAGCGACGAAAAGCGGAGCGGCGTCGACAAGGCTGACGAAGCCGATATCGAGGGTCACCCTTCGCTTCGCATACTTAGACAGGGAAACGGTTCCCGTCTTAGAGAATTCCTGATCATCACGACTCACGGCTCCGTTTAAGCGATCTTCGCGCCACTTCCGAAAATTCCTTGAAATAAATAATTTCATTTATTTCATTGAACCGATTAGAAACATTCATGCGCGAAGATATTTTAGACAGTAGGCAACTCCTTGCCTTCCAAACATTAGCCCGAACGGGGAGTTTCACGCTTGCGGCGAAGCAGTTGAACCTCACCCAATCAGCTATCAGCCATTCGATTAAGGCTCTCGAGAAAGACTTGGATTGCTCACTAATAAGCAGATTGGGTCGCAAAATCCATCTCACTCAAGCGGGAGAAACGCTCCTGGCCACGGTCGATCGGATGATACGGCAGATGCAAAACGTTCGAAACGAAATCGATTTACTGAGCAAATGGGGCTCTGGCCGCCTTCGGATCGGAGCGGGCTCGACCGCTTGCCGATACATCCTGCCGACTGTGATTCGCGAGTTCCGCCAGAGCTTCCCCAATTGCCAACTGTCGATTGTTCCCGACGATTCCAAAGAGCTGATCGATCTTCTCCGGGCGAATGAAGTCGATATCGCGTTTACTCTCATCCCTCCGGGCCTGGACGACGTTCATTATCAAACTGTATTCAGCGATTCACTTCAGTTCGTCGTTTCTCCGATGCATCCATGGGCGAAACGCAAGATCGCGCCGCTAAACGAAATCGAAGATCAGCCCTATGTCGTTTACAGCAAGAAAAGCTACACCTTCGATCTCGTTAGGAAGCACTTTCGCCGCGAAGGCCATGATCTTTCGAACGTCATCGAGTTGGGCAGTATGGAGGCGATCAAAGAGCTGGTGAAAATTGGTCTGGGAGTAGGAGTGCTCGCTCCATGGATCGTGCAGAAGGAAGTCGACGAGGGATCGCTCTTTCTACTCGGGCTCGGCCGAAAAAAGCTCAAACGCGATTGGGGCGTCTGCTATCTAAAAGGGCGCCAATTGTCCTTAATGGAGGAAACCTTCATAGGACTCTGCGAAAGCGTCTGCGAGGGAGTGGGCTGAATGATGCTCGCTTGGTAAATGTAGGGGCTTAGCTTGCGAAGACCGCAGATGGGTCGGCGGTCCGCTTGCGTAAGCAATGATCAACCTACGCGGCCTGCCTGGTAATCAGGCCCTACCTTTTTACGTATTTATAGTGCATTATCTAAGACCTCCCCAAGCACCCTCTAAGATAATGATTGGCCTTTTCCCTCGAGGAAGCAATTATTGCGTATCTCCATTAAATGAAATCCCCAATATTTCCGATATCCCACATGCGAATTCTGATCTTATTCCTGTCCGCAATCGCGTTTGCGAGAGCGGCCGACGCGCAGACTAATTTCGTAGTTATTTTCTGCGACGATCTTGGCTATGGCGATTTGAGCTGTTTCGGAAACCCGACTATCAAGACGCCGCACCTCGACCGCATGGCGGAGGAGGGACAGAAATGGACCCAGTTCTACGTCGCCGATCCAGTGTGCACGCCGAGCCGGGCGGGTTTGCTGACGGGCCGGTATCCGATTCGCAATGGCATGAGCTCCGCGGCGCGCGTCGTGCTCTTTCCTGATTCCGCGGGGGGGTTGCCGACGGGTGAAATTACGATCGCAGAAGTGTTGAAGCAAAAGAACTACGCGACCGGCGCCGTCGGGAAATGGCATCTCGGCCACTTGCCGCAGTTTCTGCCCATCGCTCAAGGCTTCGATTCCTACTATGGCATTCCTTACTCGAATGACATGGACCCAGTTAAAGGGCTTCCGAACTACAGATTGGAAGCCGAGAATCCGCATTTCTATGCGGATACCAATAACTACAATGTTCCTCTGATGGAAGACGCGAAGATCATCGAGCGTCCTGCAAATCAGAATACAATCACGCGTCGCTACACCGAGAAGGCGGTCGAGTACATCAAGGCCAACAAGAAGAAACCCTTCTTTCTCTACCTCGCCCATTCTCTGCCGCATATCCCGCTTTTCGCGTCCGACAAATTCCGCGGCAGTAGCATTCGCGGAACCTATGGCGACGTGCTGCAGGAGATCGACTGGAGCGTCGGCCAAGTGCTGCAAACGCTGCGGGATCTTAAACTCGACAAGAAAACGATTGTCGTCTTCACCACCGACAATGGCCCATGGCTGGCGTTTAAGACCCACGGCGGATCCGCCGGGCCGCTCCGGGCGGGGAAGGGGACCACCTTCGAAGGCGGGCAGCGCGTGCCCACGATCTTCTGGGGGCCGGGAAGACTGGAATCGGGCGTGGTGACCGAGCTAGGCTCGACTCTCGATTTGCTGCCGAGTTTCGCGGCCATCGCCGGAGTGAAGGCTCCGACGGATAGGAAAATGGATGGCTATGATCTGTCTCCTGTCTTGTTCGGGGAGGGGAAAAGTCCTCGAAATACATTCCACTACTGGGCGCGAGCGAAACTGCACGCGGTTCGATCGGGTCCCTGGAAACTGCACGTGCAGCAACGCGAGCCGATCAACTACGGCAAGGTCGTCCATCTCGACAAGCCAGAGCTTTACAATCTCGAGACGGATATCTCTGAAGCCCACGACGTCGCGGATGTTCATCCCGATATCGTTGAGCGATTGCTTAAAATGATAAATGCCCACGAAACGGATACGGCGGATTCCTTGCCCGATCAGCTCGCGGCGCGAATCGAGAGCCCTTAACCGAATGTCCGATAATTACTATGATCTACGTTTTTCGTCCAGGACGGTGCCCGGACGCTACTCAATGCTCGAGAAAAGGTAGGGCTGCTTATCCCTAAGCAGCCGCACAAGTGGCCTTCCGCTGAGACGGCTGACTAAGGATAGTCAGCCCTACCTTTGGAGCCCGTTTGATAGATAGCCCCTGCAAAAATTATTCTAGCGAAATGACAACCGAATCTCCAGGCCATCGAAACACCGCGTATCGAAACTTTGAAGTCGCTCCGATTTCCGGCGCGTTGGGAGCCGAAGTTCAGGGCGTGGATTTGTCCCAAAAACTTGCCGACGAAACAGTCGAAGATCTGCGAGCCGCGCTATTGGATCATCTCGTGATTTTCTTTCGCGAGCAATCACTCACGCCTCAGCAGCAAATCGACTTTTCGCGGCAATTCGGGGAGCTGGAAGAGCACGATTTCGTCAAGGGCACGGAGGAGCATCCTGAAATTATCCGGATTTTGAAAGAAGCCGACGAGAAGGGTATGAATTTTGGCGGCGTGTGGCATTCCGACGTTACGCATCAGAAGAGTCCGGCTTTGGGTTCTGTTCTCTATGCGGTTGAAGTGCCGCCGTTTGGGGGCGACACCTTGTTCGCCAACCAGTATGTCGCCTACGAGACGCTTTCTAGCGGAATGCGCGAGATGCTTGATGGGCTGACCGCAATTCACACCGCCGAAGGCCCGTTCGGTCCGCATGGTCGATCTCTGACGAATTGGCGAAACATGGATGTCGAAACAAGCGAGAAGGCTCTGGAGCAAACAGAGCATCCGGTCGTTCGAACCCACCCCGAGACCGGGCGCAAAGGACTTTTCATCAATGGCACGTTCACGGTCCGCTTCAAGAATATGACCCGGCGGGAGAGCATGCCTCTGCTGCGTTTTCTTTTAAAGCATGCGAGCCGGGAGGCGTTTACTTGTCGCTTCCGATGGGCTCGTGGATCGGTCGCGTTTTGGGACAACCGCAGCGTGATGCATTACGCGCTAAACGACTACACTGGCCACCGCCGCGAAATGCTCCGCGTGACGATTTCCGGAGACCGGCCGTATTAATAGTCGAGGGTGGGGATGGATTCTGCTGAGCGCATAGGGGTCAGCTTAACAGAAAGCGACGGTTCGCCGAGTGTAGGAGCCTGCTTGCAGGCGATTAATTCATTGGGTAATGGCAACGAAAATTATCGCCTGCAATCAGGCTCCTACAGATTGAAAAAACACTTAAGTTGACGCGTATGCACGACAGCGGGACGGTCTGCATCGCCTTAGCTGGATTTAACCGACGCGGCACGCCCGGAGGTCGTCGCCCTACCTTTTTCCGGTCACGCTTTCCATAGCTGCGCGGAGGTAGCCCATGGCGTAGGCCATGCCGGCGTGCCAGGGGGCGGCGCAGGACATGTCGGGAGTGTGGTCGGGGATGACTACGCCGTCGAATCCGTTGCGATGTAGGATGCTTAGGGCTTTGCGGATGTTGATGTCGCCTTCGTCGATGAAGACTTCCTGGTAGCGAGGGACCTTTCCTTTGACGTTGCGGGCGTGGACGTAGGCGATGTTTCCGGCTTTGGAATGCTGGTCTAGGTTTTCGTAGAGATCGCCGCCGCTCATTTCCTGCACGCTGCCGAGGCAGTATTCCAAGGCGTTCGATCGGCTCGGAACGATGTCGAGTAAGCGTTGATATTTTTCCGGCTGATTGACGAGTCGGGCGGTTCCGCGGAGTTCTTCGACGGGCGGATCGTCAGGATGGGCGGCAAGGCGAACGCCGCATTCTTCCGCGACGGGAACGATGATTTTGAGAAAACCTTCGAGCCGCTCCCAAAGCTCCTCGCTGCTGACCGGTGGGACATCGCCCGCCGGAGCGTCGAGATCGTAGGTCATGTTCCAAGCCATTCCGTTTGGCATCGGCATGGATAGATCGACGTCGTCGGAATCGAAGACGAGCGACTCGGCCTGTCCGCGGCCGACGGGCTGTTTGGTCCATCCCCAGACGCCTGCGATGCTGAAATTGTAGCCCATGATTGGGATGCCGGCTTTGCCGATGTTGCGAATGAGAATTTTGAGGTCTTCTAGCTGCTCGCGTTTCTTGGGGCCATCGAGAAGGACGTCGTGCCAGTGCGATGGGTCGAAGTTCTCGATGGCCTCCAGGGCGAGTCCGTGGCTCTCGATTTCCTTTCGGATGGCGGTTAGCTCCTCGAGGCTCCAGAGCTTGCCTTGGTTTTGCGTGATGCCCCAGCCGCGTCGGTCGTCGCCCCGCGAAAGGCTGGGATTGCGTCCGCCGAAATAGTCGACAAGGTGGATGACTGCGTGCGTCGCCCCGACCTGGCGGGCGAAGCGGAAATTGTCCGCGGTGAGCGATTGGCGGTAGAATCCGAATCCGAGTTTCATGGGTGAAAGCGAGAATGCGACAGAGGGCGAATGCGTCAACCTGTGGATCTCTAAATGTAGGAGCCTGTCATTGACCCCGATCTGTCGGTGGCTTGCAGGCGATTGTTTCAATTGGGAACGAATAGAAAATCGCCTGCAAGCAGGCTCCTACATTCGGCTATGGCCGATTTACCGAACAATGGGTTTTCGCGTGGAATTGACGTCGTTGTAATTGATTGTCAGAAGGGTATTTGGATCGATGAAGAGACGTGAATTTCTAGGCGCGGCAATCGCAGCGGGACTGAGTGGTTCGCTGTCGCAAAGCGTATTCGCCGATTCGAGGAAGCCTCGCTACGCGCTTGGAAATCGATCGGCAATTGCGGGCGGCTCTCTTGAGGATTTACTGGCGGTTTGTCGCGAGCAGCTTTTCCAGGGCTACCTTCCGTTTTGGGAGAACGGCGGTTACGACGAGGAGCATGGCGGATTTATGTGCTATCTCCACGAAGACGGTTCCGTGGAAAACGACCGCAAGGACATCTGGTATCAAGGACGTGGGATTTGGGTGTATTCATTTCTCTATAACGAGATCGATCCCGATCCGAAGTGGCTGGAAAGAGCCCGCAATTCGCGTGATTTCATGGTCGCTCACATGCTCCGCGAAGATGGGACTTGGCTGGATACGGTGGATCGTGTGGGCAAACCCGTGGATGGAATTGCCATCGACCGCTCGAACAATATATACGGCGCCTTGTTCGCGGCGGTGGGGCTGATCCAGTACGCCAAGGCAACCGGCAGCGCGGAGGATTTGGGACTAGCAAAGCGATCGATCCGCAAGGCGGTTGAGCGCTATGAGGATCCTGCGTATCGCGGGGTGACGGCTCCCGGTGTCGACGCGTTCGGCCTGCGTGCTCAAGGGCATTCGTTTATGATGGTATGGGTGATTCCGCAGCTTTTGGAGATTGAGGCGGATTCGTGGTTCGAAGCTTTAGTTCGAGAGCATCTCGACGCGCTTGGAAATCGGCATTGGAATTCTGAATACGGAATTTCCAACGAGATACTTTTTCATGACTACTCGCGAATCCCGTCGCAAGCCGTCCAGATGATTCCGGGGCATAGCATTGAGGCCCAATGGATGTGCATGCAGGAGGCGCTTCGCGAAGGGGATGTCCCGCGGTTTCATTTGTTTAAAGATCGGATGCGAAGCTTGATCGAAATGAGCTGGGATCATGTCTACGATGGGACCTGCGATACAGGCTACAACGTGTTCGCTGTCGATGGAAATCCGGCCGGATCCGTGGTGGAAACCAAGACGATGTGGGCTCAGGCAGAGGTGTCGATCGGCTGCTTGATGGCCCTGGAGCACACGGGCGAGGAGTGGGCTCGCGATTGGTTCGAGCGCAGTTGGAATTTTCTACAACGAACAATGACGACAGATCATGGAGTCTGGCGACAGGCCGTCGATCGTTATGGGAAGAATATGCAGCGCGAGGGGATATCGATTTATCGTCAGGGGAATTTCCATCAGCCGCGTTGCCTGATGCTCATGATTCTCGCGCTGCAGCGCATGATCGCCGGAGAGAGTAACAACGTTCAATAACGATGTCTCTTCCTGAGGAAACGAAGCTGTTCGATTTTCAAGTCAACGGATTTGACGGAGTCGATTTCCAATCGGAATCGCTGGGATTGGAGGAGATGAGTCACGCTGTGGCCACCTTGAATCACCATCGCATGACGGCGATTCTCTATACTCTCATAACGGACAAAGTGGATGCCTTGTGTCGAAAGTTGGAACGTATCGAAAAACTGCGTACTCAAGATGAGCGTATCGCCACGACCGTTCGAGGCTATCATATAGAAGGGCCGTGGGTTACGGATGAAGCTGGATATCACGGGGCCCATCCGAGAGAACTCGTTTGCAAGCCGACGCTGGAAGACTACCGGCGTTTGCGCGATGCGGCGGGTGGGCGGCTGAAGTTGATTACGCTGGCGCCGGAAGTGGAGGGTTGCCTCTCAATCATCGAAGCCGCCAAGGACGATGGTATCCGTATCGGCTTGGGGCATACGAATGCTTCAGAGGATGCGATTGATGATGCGATCCGAGTGGGTGCGACCTTGGCGACACATGTGGGCAATGCGGTGCCGCTTCACATGCATCGGCATGACAATGTGGTTCAGCGTTTGCTGGCTCGCGACGAGCTGATCGCCTGCCTGATTCCCGACGGGATCCACCTGCCGCCGTTCGTGCTCAAGAATTTCTTCCGGGCGAAGCCGAGCGGCAAAGCGTTTTTCACTACAGACTGCATGGCGGCGGCTGGCGCGCCTTCAGGTCGCTACACGGTGGGCCCGCACGAAATGGACGTGGGAGAAGACGGGATCGTTCATCTACCCGGCGACGATAGATTCGCGGGCTCGTCGCTTACCTTGGATCGAGGAGTCGAGAATGTTATGAAATGGCTCGATCTTGAGCGAGAGGAAGCGGTTTCATTATGCTCTACATTGCCCGCGAAACACTTTAGTATAGAACTTTAGATGCTACGGATTAAACAGATTTGTAGGGTCGGCGCAAGCGCCGACCCTACAACGAACATTATTGATGACGCTATGACTTTACCAAACTCTCCATCTCCAATTAGGGAATTTTCTTCGGACACGCTGCGAGCGACGGTTTTCGCTGACAGGCAAAAAATGGGCGAGGCAGCTGCCTTGCACGTAGTGGAATATTTGGCACGCTTGCAGGAGGGACGTGACGAAATTCGCATCGTGGTCGGGAGCGCTCCCTCGCAAGACGAATTTTTCGAGAGCCTTACGGCGCCTCCGCTGCGCGATGCGATTGATTGGACGAAAGTGGTGGTTTTTCACATGGACGAGTATGTTGGGCTTGCTTCGGATCATCCGCAGAGTTTCCGCGCATATCAGCGCGAGCATTTCGTTTCGAAAGTTTCGTTGAAGGCCTTTCATGAGATTCGCGGTGAAGCGATCGATCCAGAAAAGGAGTGTCTGCGGTTGAGCGATTTGCTGGCGGAGAAGCCGATCGACTTGATGTGTTGCGGCATTGGGGAGAATGGGCATTTGGCATTCAACGATCCTCCGGTGGCGGACTTCGACGATCCGAAGCTCGTGAAGGTCGTAGCGATGGACGAAGTCTGCCGGCAGCAGCAAGTGAATGACGGCTGTTTCCCGTCAATCGAAACCGTTCCGACGCACGCGATTACCTTGACCTTAAAAGTCTTCGCAGACGCGGAGAAATTGAGCTGCGTCGTACCCGCGAGCACAAAGGCTCAGGCGGTTGCGGCGACGCTGAATGGCCCGATCTCGACGGACTGCCCGGCGACTCTGATGCGTCGGCACCCAGATGCGAGGCTCTTTCTCGAGCCGGATTCGGCGGCGTTGTTGTGAGGGTCAAATCGTCCACGTCGCGTTGCTACGTAGACAGACTATAAGGATGTCAATAGTTACTATGGCTACTCAAGTTGATGAGTATGTGCTCAGCGATCCGATGTAGCTACGCAGAGAACTCGGAGTGAAGTTGTGAGTAGCGGGAGGTCCCGCTGGGGCTGTCGTTCGAGAAATATTACTTGACAACCGAACGTTCGGTCGGTCGTGTTTTAGCGTGAATATTGGTTCTACGGAAAGTTCGACCGCGATTCTCGATACCCCGAAAGATCCGTCCCCCGAAGCGGAGGAACGTCTGTTGGAAGTGTATCGCGTGGCTGCGAAATTGATGGTCGAAAAGGGCTTTGGGGGAACGTCGATGGGTGACATCGCCCGAGCGATGCGTTTAACGAAAGCGGGCTTGTATCATTACATATCCGGGAAGCAGGATTTATTGTTTCGGATCATGCTGTACGCGATGGACGAAGTGGAACGCTGCGTGATCGAGCCGAGTCGAGAGATCGCGGATCCGGAGGAGCGGTTGCGGGAAATCATGCGATTGCACATTCAAGGAGCGATCGAGCACGGTTTGGAACTCTCCATTTTGCTGCAGGAAATGAATCACCTGAACTCAGTGCAGCAGGCTGAAGTACTCGAACGAAAGAAGGCCTATCGTTCCCATATTCAAGAGGCTTTGAAGGTCTTGGATATGCAAGATCGACTGCGCGAAATGGATATTCGAATCGGGACTAAGCACATTATGAATACACTGCTTGGCATCGCTCGCTGGTACCCTAATGAAATCGATGCCCCTGAGGAGGGTTTGATTCAGGAGACAATAGCATTCAATATGGCAGCGATATTGAAGAAATCCGGTTGAGCTTGTCTTCAGGTAGCGGCGGATCTCCGAGCGGCCATAATTAGTGAGATCGTGGCCGCTCGGAGATCGGTCGCAACTCATTTTAGCGACTTAGTGAAGAAAGAACTAAATATGCAAATGATCAGAGAATGTTTTTCGAGAAATTGCTTCAGGGCGACTATCGCGGTCATTGCGAGTGCCCTGCTAAGCGTGATGGGCCTGGCTGGATTTCAAGGCAATGGTTCCTTTCGAGCGACGATCGTTCGCGGCGAATTTGGAGTTCCGTATATCATTGCGGATAGCTTGCCGGATGCGGCATTCGGCGACGGGTACGCTCAGGCCGAGGATCGTCTCAATCTATTGATGCTGAATGTCCTGGCGGCGACTGGGACGCGGGCGGGTCAACTGGGTCCGAGCCAGGTTGAGCGCGATTATATGGCTCGCATCGCGGGCGCTCGGCGGACGGCTTATACTCGATGGAGTGATATTCCGAAACCGGTCCGTCAAGTCTACGAAGGATTCGCGGCGGGCGTGAACCATTATATGGAAAACGCGACTCGACCGCTCCCGAAAGTCGCTCGTCGTGTAGAGCCGCAGGAAATTGCGTCGATTTTGCTGTTTGGCGGCCTTTACCGCCAGATGGCTCAGGCTCAGAAGGATCTTCTCGGGCAAGGGGGCGATCCGATCGCAGGGGAAGGTTCCAATGGCGCGGTGCTCGGTCCTTCCCGCAGCTCCTCGGGTAATAGTCTTATGCTATCGGATTTGCATACGCCCTGGGGCGGACCCAATAAGTGGTATGAGAAGCATTATCTCACACCGGACGTCGAAGTTCATGGATTTTGCTCGACGGGCCTGCCTTTGTTTTTGTTCTGCGCTACGGATCGTATTGCTTGGACGATTACACGAAACCCGGGGGATCGCGGCGATTGTTTCGTTCTGAAAACGAATCCCGATAATCCGCAGCAGTACTGGTTTGATGGCGCGTATCGAGACTTGGAATTGATTGAGGAGTCGATCGAAGTTAAGGGCGGCGAAACAGTTGTTCGATCGGTGGCCTCGTCGGTGCACGGACCGGTCATGAAGCGCGGCAAGGGGAAGCTGTTCTCCGCAGGGATGAGCATGTACAATGAAGTCGGGGCTTTGGGGCAGTTGTACGATGCGCTGGTTTCGAATAATCTGGGCGACTTCAAGCAGGCGACTGCCCAGAGGCACATGGACGGCGGCAATGTTTTCTATGCGGATATCGAGGGCAATACTTTCTATAGCTGGTGGAGTCGCTTGATGGAGCGAAGCGAACAGTATGATTGGCTGAATGCGGTTGACGGCAGCAAGCGGGATTCGCTCTACGGCGGAATACTTGCCTTCGATAAGATGCCGCAGTCCGAAAACGATCCGGGCGCATATTATCAGGCAAGCAACACCGCGGATTGGACGGTAGGCGAGGGCGCTTGGGGACTGAATAAGGACGACTTTCCGAATTGGCTGCTTACGTCGGCGGAGCGGGCGTTTCTTCCATCGCGCTCGCAGCGTACGGTTGATCTTATTACCGGACGTCCGAAGCATCGTCTTAAGGATCTGCTTAGTTGGTCTCTGGATACGCGTATCGTGGCAGCGGAATGGGTTTTGCCATTGATTGATAGAGCCTACCGGGAACATGGGAATGGCGGCGACAAAAATGTCGATCGGGCGATGAAGGCACTCAATCGGTGGCAATCCGATCCTAGAGCGACGAAGGAATCGCAGGGTTATAGCGTGTTTCGCGAGTGGTTGGTTGCGCTTGCGGGTATCACGAGCAAGGCAGCTGGCGGCAGTTTGCTGAATGAAGTTGCCGATGTTCGCAATACGCTTTCTATGCTTCCGAATAATCCTGAGAAGGTTCCACAGAAGGAAGTGAAGCAGGCTCACGAGGCGCTCGTTCGAGCGGTCGCATCCTTAGTGAAACTGTACGGAACGCCAACCCCCAAGTGGGGCGATATAAATGTCATTCAGTTGGCCGACGGGACGCGCTTTTCGGGTGGGGCGGCTGATAGTGTTTCCCAGGGAATGTGGCAGATCTCGCATGCTAAGAAACGGTCGAAGGACGGCAAGTGGTTGGGCTCGGCAGGTTCGGATGCAATGATGATGGCGGAAATGAGCGATCCTCCTCAGGTCTACACGATGGTACCCTACGGTCAGAGCGACGATCCGAAATCGCCGTATTTCGCTAATCAGACCGGACCGTATACGAACGGTCAATACAAGCGAGCCTGGTTTACGCGAAAGGAAATCCTGGCCCATGGAGAGTTGCCGGTAACCATCTCAACGAAAGGAAAATGATGAAACGCAGAGCGTTTTTGAAGCAGTGCGGCAAGGGGGTTGTCTTGGCTTCGGGTTTGCATGCCTGGCCTGCTCAATACGCTCACCCTTGAGGAGATCGCCGATCTGCTCGCCATCCTGGAGCGGGGACCGCAGGAATAATTGTTCCAAACCATGAACCGAGAACGCAACAGACCAATCTTCGCTCATTCGCCCCGCCTCTCAATAAAGACAAAGAGAAATCAATGAACATCATCGATGCGATACGAAACAGAGCATCCACTCGGGCGTTCTCGGACCGTCCGGTCTCCAAGGATACGATCCACCAAATTCTGGATACCGCTCGATGGGCGCCTTCCGGAGCCAACATCCAACCGTGGCAGGTTGTAGTGATTTCCGGCGATACGAAGCGGAAATTCGGCGATGCGCTTGTTGAGGCGCGTTCTTCGGGGCAGGCTTCGAATCCCGACTATAAATACTACGCAAAGCGCATTCTCGAACCGTATCGGTCTCGGCAAAAAGCTTGCGGATTAGCGCTCTACGAAGCGCTGGGAATTAGCCGTGATGACAAGGAAGCCCGAACCAATCAGTGGCTTAAGAACTATCACGGTTTCGGCGCTCCGATCGAATTGTTGTTCTTCGTCGATTCAGTCCTGGAAAAAGGATCGTGGGTCGACCTGGGTATGTTCATTCAGAACGTGATGCTGGCAGCTCGCGGACACGGACTCGAAACTTGCCCCCAAGCTTCGATGGCCGAATTCCCAGACATCGCGCGCGATATTCTACAACTACCTGATTCGCTATCGCTGGTCTGCGGCGTAGCCCTGGGTTTCCCCGCTGCGGAGGACCCGATCAATCAGTACCGCACCGAGCGCGAGCCGGTAGAGTCTTTTACAAGCTGGTTTGAATAACTGAAATCACGATGAGTTTGAGCGAAGACATATTCTGTACGGATCAGTCCCTAGACGCTTGTCGCAGATCCCGACTTTGCGTGAGTCCCCTTCTTCTGGATTCTCTTTCGAATTTGCTACTATTTACGACTACACGTTGCCTAGAGAGAAAACTTCGCCTAAATACTAGTTTAAGACCGGAGCGAAATATGAAAATGAACCATTATAGACTGAACCCGTTTTGCTGGGCGCTTGTTGGCGTTCTTGCGATAGCCGCATTACCCAGCGTCATCGGCGCCGAAAAAAGCGAACTCCCTCCGGCCAATGTGTTCGACATGGCAGAGATTAAGAATCCGGATACATTGGATCTGGAGATTCTTTCAGATGAGATCGGTCCCGTTTCAGAGGACAATGCGAAAACGGTTCGCCGGATTGAATTGGAATTCTTTTCTCAAACGTGGGGAGGGGAAATCGTTCGGCATCTGGCGAGCGTTTACCTGCCGGTCGGCGGGATCGATGCGTCGAAACGTGGAATGGCCCTAGTTAATCAGGGGGCCAGTTCCAATCTCGAAGAGGGTTTCGATGTCGATCGGGATTACGGAGCGCTGACCGCGATCGAGCTAGGGATCCCGTCGATGCTGCTGAAGTCTAATATGCCGGGGGATCATTGGGGCGTTAAGGGGCAAGGGCCGATTCGCCGCTATACCGCTGCAAAGTTTTTCGAAACGGGCGACCCGAATTGGATTCATTGGATAGCCCTGGCCAAAGTTTACATGCGGGCCATGACGGTGTTGGGCGAGCTCGAGGAAGTTCAAGCGACTCAATTCGTTTTAGCTGGCAGTTCAAAACGGGCCCAGTCGATCTGGATCGCTGCCGCCGTGGACGACCGGATTAGTGGTTTCGTATCCATCGCCCGCCCAGGCAATTTCGGCCATTTGATCCAAGAGCACAGTCCTGCTCCTGGGGCTTTGCCCAAGCCGGGATCGGTCCGTACGGTCCACGAAGGATCGAAACACGACTACATGGTGCACTTCGAGGATATGTACACAACGCGTGGATACGAATATATGGCTTATATCGACCCCTATCAATTTCTTTCCCGAGTGAACGTTCCCATGATGAACGTCATAGGTACCAACGACAATCTCTTCAACAGCTTCGATGACCACGGATTTTATCCCTATTACCAAGGCGACAAGAGCTTTGCCTATGTGCCGAACTATGCACACGGCATGGGAACGTCTAAGCATGTTCAAGCAGTTCGCGCCTGGGTTGCCCATTGCTTTTGGGAACGGCCAGCCACTTCGGTAAGCGCTTTAGGGTCGCTTGATCAAGGAGTTCTGAAGGTGAGCGCGGTCGTACACAGTCAAGCGGATATCGAAAGCGTGAACGTTCACTACTGCTATCTGCAAGGGCCTCGATTTAGAGATGCCAAGGATCGCTTCCAATCGGCTCAGATGAAACGCGTTGCTGACTCCACGCTCTGGGAAGCGACTTTGCCGACGAGCGACAATGCAGCGGGTCGGGAAGTATATTGGTATGTCGAAGTCAAGGATCGGACTCAAGGCCTCGAGTCGACCGCGACGACCATGCTGGAACGTAGTTTACAATAACGTTTCGTGAATTTGTTGCATTCATAGTTGTAAGGATCCGCTTCGCGGATACAGGTCGGCTGACGCCGAAAAGGTTTCGAACGAAGCTGATTTTTTGCAGGAAAACCAAAACCTGCCGTCGCTTCAGCGACACCTAAGTTGACTCTGGCAACCCTGACCGATTCTCTTTTATGAGATCGATTGGCGAGGACGATTTGCTCGTGCATCATTTGAATTTCGGACCTATTGGCTACGCTCAACGCATAGGTCTCGGCTTAACTGATATTATCTGAAAACCACGCCGCACTGCGACGATAAGCTACGGGAGCTAGTCGATGAACTCCTGCCATGCGGGGAGCTGGACGAGTTGCATCTCGTAGATGATTTCGTCGGTCTCGTCGGGGGCGGCATTGGCTCGGGCGGCTTGGATTTTCGTCATGCGCTTTGGGTCAGTTGATTCAACCCAAGCCACTGTGTAGAGTCGATCGTCGGCTCCAATGGCTATGCTCTCGGTAAAAAATATGCGGCGTCCCTGCGGTGTAGTGAGAATTCCATGGTCTTCGAATTCTTCCGAATCGATTTGGTAGGTGAGCAGGTGAACGGATGAAGTAATTTCTGAGCGTCCTTGGATTTTGGTGGTGGGAGCGTGGGCGAGATAGAAAAGAGTGTTTCCCGGTCCGAGCATGAAGCCTAGTTGGGATCGAAATCGGTTGCGACGCGTAAGTGGGTCGACTCCTTCGGCTCGAAGCGGACGGACGGATTTCAGAAGGCCGGTAGCGGGTTTGAATTCGAAGAGTTGTGTGCTCCCGCCGTGAAGTCCCCAGAAGCTTTCGGTTTCGTTATTCCAGAGAATCGTGCGCCAGTTGTTCCAGAAAAAATGAGCTTCGGCCGGGATTTCGAAATTCGTTTCCTGAATGGGCGGGATGCGATCCAGATTCAGGCTTTTCAAGTAGTTGACGGGTCGCTGTTGATCAGTATCGAGATTCCAAATGCGTCCTGTATCCGTAGATCCATACAAATTGCCATTATTATCTACGGCAAGCTTTCGGCAAATGAAATCCCATTCGCTCGGAAGGCGTCCCCATTCTCCGCGACCTTGAGTGGCACCCCAATTGTGGAGTAGTTTTTCCTCGAGATTGTAACTGATAAGTAGACCTGTGGGCCAAGTCATTCCGTAGAGCGTGTCGCTGGTTTTGTCGATTGACATAGCGATGATTCCTTCGCTGGGAAGATTCAGCTGCGCTAGATTTTCGAATGCGCCGGTCTTCAGATTGTAACGCATGAAAAGGCCGCCGGGGTAGGGTTCGCGTCCGTCCTCTGGGGTGATGCCGGGGAGATTGCCATCGTAGAAGGAGGTGTGCGTAGCGAAGTAGAGGAATCCGTCGTGTTCATCGAGCGCGGTATGGATCTTGCCGTGGGGGATTTGTTTGCGTGGATCGCTACCTAGAATCTTGCCGAGGTCACCGATTTGCGTAGTGGACTCGTCGGTCGGATTGAAACGATAGATGCGGGCCGATGATTCGGTGTGATGCGTGCAGACGGTGAAGTAGAGCATTCCATCGGATGCGGCGGTGAGACTGTGGTAGTTGCAATCTCCCTCGAGATAACCCGGATCGAAAAGCTTCGTTGGGATGGATTTGTTGGGCGCTCCGAACGCGAATGTAAGACTGAACGCAGCAAATGCAGAAACAAAAATATAGTATGCGCGTGTTGGTGAAAGGACGTCGTTTTTCATGTGTGTTGCTCTGATGCAGTGTTTTTTGATTTGTGGAAAAGTTTAAGGAGTTAGATTGACCACTGATGACACAAAGAGTGCAGATGATTTTAGATGAGCGTTAGAATTTCGAAATCAATGTAGCACAGGCATCTTGCCTGTGAAGAAACAGGCTGGAAGCCTGTGCTACTTTAAACAGACAATGTAGAAAACCGATTGGGTATTCAAAACAGTTGTTCTCAATTTCATTGGTTATTATATATCTGTGAACATCTGTGTAATCTGTGGTTAAAAACATAGCGCATGTTGAGCTAGCTTTTGGAAATCCAATAAACGACGAGAATTATGGAAATGACGCAGATCCAACCGATGGAGAATCCCACGATGGAACGTTTGGAGGGGATTGGGATTTCCAGTTCGGAATTGGGAAAGAAAACGCGACGCGGTAACGGGCGGGCACCTTGGGGAAGCGTGCAGGGTTCGGGGGCGTTGACTTCGGGTTCAAGGACGGGCGTTCGCTGGAGTGTATAGAAGCGTTCGACTTTTTCGGGATTGGAACGTTGGGTGAACAGGCTGACTACCACGCCGACGATGAGGCCAGCCGATAGGTAGAGAATCATTTGCCAGGGGAGATCGATGGAGGGGCTGCCATCGGCGTAAGTGACGAGTCGGAGCGCATCGGCGCCGGGAATTTTGGA
This sequence comes from Opitutales bacterium, assembly GCA_021772595.1. Taxonomy (GTDB): domain Bacteria; phylum Verrucomicrobiota; class Verrucomicrobiia; order Opitutales; family Opitutaceae; genus Pelagisphaera. The sequence goes on along the minus strand of JAJFLS010000168.1, from coordinate 1,965 downwards.
TACCCAATTCGCGAAGAAATTTTGCGAGCCGATCCACCACGCTAGCAGAGCGCTCAAGGTCGAGGCCCATGCGGCGGCGGGCGTTGTTCTCCGCCAGAACAATCCCATCCAAAACGCGATCCCCATCATCGGCCCGATTTTCCACAAAATCTCCAATCCTTGGATAACACCGGAGAGCCAGTACGCGTACAGGACGCCCAGGACGACCACGCTCACGGAAGCGATACGAGCAACCCAGAGGTAGTGCCGGTCAGTCTTTCCGGGCTGGGACTGCCGGTAGATGTTTTTGGTGAAAAGCGCGGAGGCGGCGATCATGAAGGAGTCGCACGAGCTCATGACCGAGGCGAGCAGCGTCGCGATGAACAGCCCGAGCGCGCCCGGCAGCATTTTCGGGAGAAACTCGTTGGCCAGCATTCCATAGAGATGGTCCGGATCGACATCTTTTCCGGCGAAATAAGCGACTCCGGCCAGTCCAGTCAAAGCCCAGGCGACGGTGCAAAAGCGTTTTGCGAGGCTTCCCGCCATGAAGCCGAACTGCCCTTCGCGCTCGGTTTTGCCAGCGGCGCAGTTGGCGAGGATGTGTGGCTGGGTGACGATGCCGACGAGCGCGTTGATCGAAATGATGGCGATGTAGAACGCTCCGATTCCGGCCGGGGCTGCGAGCGAGAACATTTCCGTATTGGCGATTGTGACGCGCATCCCTTCGAGTCCACCCACAGCGCTCAAGACCGACGGTAGAAGCAGAAACGAAAATACGATGGTGAGAATTCCTTGGACGAAATCGGTGACGATTGCTGCGCCGAGACCGCCGGCGGTTCCGTAGGCGACGAAGAGAACGGTCATGAAGATGATCGCGACATCCGATGATATCGCTCCGCCGCTGGCTCCGGAAATGACCGCGCCCGAACCTTTCAGCATCAGCCCGATGGTCGTGATCATCATGGCGATGCTGATAATCGAATAGAGAACGGCGACGCTGCGATTGAAACGCAGCTCGAAAATGTCGGCTGTGGTCAACGCGCGAAAGCGACGCAAAACCGGCGCGATTAGCCAATAGAAAGGCGTTCCGAAGAGATAGAGCCATTGATACCAGATGCCTGAGAGTCCGCTAGTGTAGGTTTTCGAAGCAACTCCCACCGCTTGATCGGAGTGAGTCCCGCTGCCGAAGGCGTGCATCATGAGCATCCATTTGCCGAAACGCCGGGGCATGATGAAGTCGCTCACGCCCTTAATCTTCTTCATCGCGAAAATGCCGAGAAGCGTGACGCCGACGAGATAGACGAGAAGGACGAGGATATCGATGACGCTGATGCCTAGCATGGAGAAGAAATGGGGGAGTTCTATCGAGAGACCGTGGACTTAGCTGAAATCCGGTTGAAGGGCCACGTCATGGAAGAGAATAGGCGAGATCAACGCGGGAGCAATGTATGGTTACGGTAAATTCCTATGAGAGGTTCCATGAAAAACCATAGAGACTCGGGGCAGCGCCTGCACGAGGATATGCGTCAATCTAGCGGAAATCGTCCGAATGCCACGCGAGTTCCTCGCGTAGCTACGTCGAGACTTCGACGTGGGAAATTACACTCAGGAAACGCAGTACGCCGTAAGCGCCGACCCTACGGAATTTCCTGCAAGTAGGCTCCTACGCAAGAACTTGGCGAATCCGATGGAGCTTATCGGCGCGTATAGGGTCATTAAGTGTGTTTGGTTTTGTGGGTGGTGTGTCGGAAGTTTTTCTTAGAAATTTCTAAGGAATGGGAGGCTTCGAAGTCTTATTACTCAGGAACCTGATTTTTCCAAAAGTAGTAATTCGAGATTATGCCTGGCTTTCGACCGACGCAATCAAGCGAGAGAGATGTTCTCTCATTGGAATCGCTGTTCGCTGCGCTTGAAAGACCCTTGCTGATCTACGCCTTCCGGATAACGGAGGGCCAAGAAACCGCTCAGGACGTCGTGCAAGAGGCG
>JAJFLS010000167.1 GCA_021772595.1 Opitutales bacterium | reverse complement strand
TTTTAATAAAAAATTAACTACACCCAATCAATCCCATCCCTGTATTGGCCCCAAATGAACCATCTATCGATCAGCCAGTTCAGGAATAATTTCACAAAACTGTTCAAGCTGTCTCCGCAAAAATTCATTCTGAGAATCCGTATCCAAGCCGCTTGCCAGAAACTGGTGTCCAGCGAAGATGAGATTGTCGCTATCGCCAACGATTGTGGCTTTTGCGATCAAAGCTACTTTACGCGGCAATTCCGATTGCGCCTCGGCGTATCGCCTGGGAAATACAGGAAGCAATACTCCAGGAAAAAATAGAGATGGATGCCGTTCTCTAAACGTAGAAATCCGATAATAGAAACCGGTAACGGGACGTGGCGTTGAGATTTTTGCTTTTTCTGATTTTCGTGATCACTTCGCTAAGTTGACTCCGCTGAGCTGAGTCAAGTAGGATCTCGCTCGGGCGAGTTAAAGGTTCGAGCTTGAAATTTGAGAAACCTATTTCCGGCAAAGCCGGAACTTTTTTGGCTTGTGCAGCAAGTATCCTAGCGCAGCGATGACTTCTCAGACTCCAGCACTATATTGATGTAGGTATCCTTGAGAGGCGATAGAATCGACGAGAGGTTGTTGACGCCTCTCGCCATTCGAATAGGTCGCCTGCAATTGAGGGTTCCGAGTTGATCGTCTCCCACGTTCGCAGGTCCGAGGAAATTTGAAGTTGCCAGTCTTCGGAGGGCGAAGGCCAGGAGACGACGACTTCATCGCCCGCCCGTTGAATTTCGAGCTCCGGGGTTTCGGGTGTGACGACCTCGAAGTTTTGCATCATTTGGCGCTCGTGCTCGAGATTGTGGCAGTGCATGAGAAAGAGCCCGGGACGAGGGCCAAAGGAGATGGCGACTTGGACCGTTTCACCAGGATATACTAGAACCGTATCGTGCCAGCCTTGATCGAAGGGCTGCGTAGTGGGATTTCCGTTACGGGATATCACATGGAAAAAGGCGGCGTGCGAATGCATCGGGTGGTAGTCCTGCGTCTGGTTTACAAACTCCCAGATCTCGACGTTGCCACTAGTAACCTGATAATCGATACGGCTCATCTGGTAGGTCAGGCCGTTGATTGTGTGTTCACCGGAAGCCCGCGATAAAGCGAAGGTACGCGTTCGTATTGACTTGTCAGGATCGGTTAACTCGAGGGCAGGCAAGGTTGATGGTATCGCGGTCGAGCCTCCCGATGTATCGACGTGAAATGTGATGAGATCGAGAGGGTCGCCTTGACGCGGACCTGCAGGCCCTCCGCCCGGCGCGGCGATTGGAAAGGCAAGGCTTCTTAAGATCGTTGACGTTCCCACTGAAAGCCCGTCGAACGAAACGAGGATTTCAACTCGTTGGCCTGGCCCGAGATCAAGGGATTGAACGCTTTCTAGCGATGAAAAGAGACCGCCATCAGAGCCGATGACTCGAAAGGATCTGCTATCGGAGAACCCAAGTCGTAGGACTCTTGCATTGCAGCCGTTGAGAACACGGAAGCGCCATACTCCTTGATCGACTGGGAGCCACGCGTCGGGTGTGCCATTGACGAGGGCGGTATCGCCCAGGTAGCCCCACATATGCTCGAACATGCTTGGCGCGTAATTCAATTCGTAGCTTGCATTGGATTTCCAATCTCGAACAACCAGCGGTATGTCGTGGATGCCGGTCGGCAAACCCAGGGCTTCGTCACGCTCCCGATCTTCAATCAAGAATAAGCCTGCTAGCCCACGGTAGACTTGCGAGCCTGTCAGATCGTGGGTGTGGGCATGGTACCAGCACATCGATGGATCCTGAACGATAGGCACCGCCACATTGTAAGATTCTCCAGGGGCTACTTTCTGGTTGGGGTGACCATCGTACTCGGCTGGAGAAAGCAGACCGTGCCAATGGAGAACGGCTTCTTCGCTATCAAGCTGGTTCTGTATCTGAGCTGTAAATACATCGCCCTTTGATAGTCGGATAGTCGGGCCGGGAAGCAATCCGTTGATGGCGAGCCCGCTTGTGGTTTGGCCAGGCCATATTTCAAGGTTCGTTTCGTTGAGGACGAGCGGCGAACCGTCCCAATCCAAGGGAAGCCGCAGCTGCTGGCCGGGATGATTCACGCCGGCGAAGCTGGTTTGGCGACCGAGGAGCGTAGCGCCCATCGCTGTGGTTGTCGTCCGGATCCAGTCGCGTCGCGTCCAAGTTCTCGATCGAGATTCGCCGATTTCGCGTCGATTCATTCCCTTGCAGCGTTTCTCGAACTAGCCCCTGATCGAGAGCCTGTTAAATGGATTTCTGGCAACAGGATTGACTTGTACCGCCTGTATTGGAATCCACCTGACAGTCCTCTTCTCCTTCGGCACAACATGAGTCACCGGTTTGAGCGTTTTTCTGGCCGCCTTGTTGGCAGCATGCCATGCCGCTCGATCCGCTTTCGCCTGTGGTCGCCGCAGGTTTTCCGTAGACAGCGGCGTGGGATTTGTCGTGTTCTTTCCAGCCCTGATCTATGAATTTGCTGATGATGCCGGCGTGGTTGCGCGCGACTTTCTTGGCTGCCTCGGTCTTGCCGATGGCCACGATAGAGATTCCTTTGTCGATGTTGGTGATCTGAATGTCGATGTCGTCGTAGTGTCTGACGAACTCCACGTAGGCCGGGTCCCAGCCTCTTACCATCAAGCCATCCTTCAGGCGGCTTTCCATCTGCTTGACGTGCGTCTGGATGAGCTTCACCGCGGCGGGGTCATCCGACGTGGTCTTGGAAATGTAGCCTTCGTCGGTCTGTTTGATGTCTCGCTGAAACTTATCGTGAGAATCAAAGAGACCGTGAATCGCGTCCCGTTGCGCTGTGGGCATGCCGCGGGCGACAACCGCTGGGATTAGCAAGGCCAGCGCCGCGAGGGCTCCGGCGATCTTAAGGATGGTTTCTGATTTCATTCTATTTGTTATGGATGGTTGGTTTATCCGATCTTGTTTCTTGCCTGGCTCGTTGATAAGCATGGCTGCCTTGAAAAATTGATTGGACAGTTGTTAGTTTCTAATATTCGCATATGGAAATATTTAAACTGGACTTTGTCAAACTCTATGAATGCTGAAAACAAAATGGACCGAGCTTCGCTGGAAAAAGTAGCCAGATTGTTCAGCGTCTTTTCGGATGCGACTCGTCTGGAGATTCTAATGGAGCTGAAGGCGGGTGCCCTGACGGTCGGGGAGCTGGTAAATCGCGTTGGGGTTTCGCAGGGAAATGTCTCCAAGCAGCTCCATCTCCTGTTCGATCACGGGCTTCTCGAAAGAGAAAAGCGGGGCACTCAAGTTTTCTACTCTATCAGCGACGAAATGATTTTTCCGCTCTGCAGGCTGGTGTGCGACAAGCTAAATCGCGACGCTCGGGCCTCGGTGGAACTGTTGTATCACATTTAAGACCGACGGGTGTAAAAGTCCGAAATCGGAAAGCTTGACCCGGGAGGTGATTGCTCTCGGCTGACTGAAAATAGGATTGATGTGGCGAGGGCGCTGGGATAGGGGTTTCACGGTTTTCTTCTATGTCGAATAAGAATCAATCGATAGGCTATGAGGTTTCTTTTTTCTTCGCTGTTCACGATTTGCGTTTTGGGAGCTATTGCCTCGGGGGTTTCTGTCCCGCCAGGGTTTAAAACGGAGACGATCGCAGAGGGGATAAACGCGGGTACGGCGTTGACCATAACTCCGGATGGGACGCTCTACTTCGCGGAGCAAACTGGTCACATTCGGATTGTGAGGAATGGGGTTCTGCTGGAGCGGCCGTTACTCGACATTTCGGCGAAAGTGCAAGAGTACTGGGAGCGCGGCCTGATTGGCTTGCAATTCGATCCGGAATATCCGGCTAGGCCGTATTTGTTTGTTGTATACGTCGCGAAAGATCCGTATGCGCATCACGTCATAAGTCGTTTTACAGTGAAGGGCGATACCGCGGAACTTGCTAGCGAGCGCGTTCTTTTTGAAGGCGACGATCAGGCAACGCTAGGCGGGTTTCAGTTGGGCGCTCACCAAGGTGGACCGATCCGCTTTGGGCCAGACGGAAAGCTCTACATTGGAATCGGCGAGCAAACGGAAGACGCGGCATCGCAGAAAATGGATACCTTACAGGGCAAAATTTTGAGAATCAATCCCGACGGCTCAATTCCCGCCGACAATCCTTTCTACGAAAAACTGAAGGGGAAGTACCGTTCCATCTACGCGTTAGGAATTCGTAATCCGTTTGGCATGGCGTTCCAACCGGGAACGAATCGCCTTTTCGAGGCGGATATCGGAAAAAGCTCTTTTGACGAGATCAACGAGATCCGAGCGGGCGAAAACTACGGGTGGCCTCTGGCGGAGGGAATGTCGGACAACGATGAATTCACTAATCCGATACACGCCTATCCTCCCGCGATTGGAAGAAGCATTTGCGGAAGCATGTTCTATCCGAAGTCGGGCGATTTTCCGGAGAGGTGGAAAGGCAAGTTGTTTTTCACCGATTGGGCGGACAACTGGGTGAAGGCGATCGACGTGGACAATCCGGAGACCGCAATGGATTTCGGCGACGACTTCTCTCGGCCGGTCGCCGTCGAGCCTGCTCCGGACGGATCGATCTGGGTTTTGAATCGCGGTACTCGATGGAGGGACAATAAAAAATTTGAGAACAACTCGGGCAGCTTGACCCGTATCAGCTATGTGGGCGACGGATACACGGAGAGCGAGGCCATCGCGTTTCCGCAGTCGCTTGCGGATGCGGGCGTGCTGGGGCAGTCGATTCCCTTCCGGCCGACTGGCGGGTTTGCTCGTTTCGAAATGAGCCTTCCAATTTGGCGGCCAGGGGTTCGAGTGAGCAATTGGTTGTGGATGCCGGATGGAGGGAAAATCGCGCGGTCGCCGGAGGCGGATTGGGTTTTCCCGAGCGGCGCGATCATTGTTCAGCATTTTGAAAGCGAGAACGGTCAAGCTCACGAAACGCATCTGTATCAATCCAACGGCGACGGAACCTATAAATCGTCGGCGTATCGTTGGAATGGAAATTCGAAGAATCCGGCGATCGTGGGAAACTCGGAATTTCTGCCGATGCGATCGAACGAATCCATCATGTGGTTGTCGCCCGGCCCAGTGGCAAAGCTCGATCCGAAAACGGCTGTATTCGGATTTCAACCGCAATTCAACGCGCGGCAGCTTAACGTGGGCAGGCAGCTCACTGATTGGAACGCCCGATCTTGGTTTAAAAAAGTACTATCCGATTCGGAATTGGCGGAGCTGCCGAAACTGCATCGCTTAAGTGAAGAATCTGTTCCGGCGGTCGATCGGATCCGTTCGTATTTGGATGTCAACTGCGCGAGCTGCCACAAACCAGGAGGCGCTTCGCGTGGATTTTTCGATGCTCGGATTGAGACGCGTTTTGAAGATCAGTTACTCGTGTCGGCTCAGCTGATGGCGGGAGACTTGGGGGTTGAGGGAGCCAAGCTCGTTGAGCCAGGTCGTCCTGAGAAGTCCATTTTGTATCTGCGTTTGGTCCGCAAGGATGGATTTCGCATGCCGCCCGGTTCTATTAATTCCGAGGACCCACCGATCCTGCCGTTGCTGGAAAAATGGATACGCGGGATGGGCAGAGCAGATTGATGATGGAGCATGGAGGTAGCGGCCGAACTCCGAGCGGCCATTGCGACAGCTCTAGGTTAAAGCGACGGTTTCCCGATTGTAGGAGCCTGCTTGCAGGCGATTGTTTCACTGGGCTAGGGCGAAGAAAATCGCCTGCAAGCAGGCTCCTACATTTATCGCTCGCGCTCCTGGTTCTGGCCGGATGTAGCCAGAATATTAGCGACCAGGTTGTTCTTGTCGAAAACGGTGTGGATGATTCGGCGGGGAAGGTGCCGTGCTATATAATCGAAACCCCGAGTGCCACTTACTTTCTCGAAAAGGAAGGAGGCGGGCTCTCGAGTTTGCTTGATCGCGATGGAGTTGATTGGATCGGGTTTCACAAGGAAAAGGGGAGCGAGTCGATGGGCGAATATCGCGGATTTCCGAACGCGGTACACAATCAGGATGGGAGTTATTTCCATGCTCTAAATGCAGGCACGGACCGGTCGACCTCGCAGATTGAGCGGATCTCGCAGGAACACGTTCGAATCGTTTTCGAATCGGGAAACGGGAACTGGATCGGGCGTTGGGATTTCTCTATCGATCGCTGCACGTTTACGATGACGAAAGTGAGCGATGGATACAAGTACTGGGTTCTCTACGAAGGTACGCCAGGTGGCGACTTGAGTAAGGATGATTTCTGGTATTCGTCGATTGACGCGCAGCCTCGTTCGATCGATGAGGGAAATAGGATGGATCTGCCTGGTCCTGAGTGGATCGCCTTTGGTGATCCAGAGTCCCCTCGCATGTTGTATCTCTACCACGAGGAAGATGATTCGTACCCAGATCGTTATTACAATATGCGCGACGAGATGACGGTTTTCGGATTCGGACGAGCGGGAGTGGAAAAGTTTCTCGACACGCCCCAATCATTCTCGATTGGATTCGTCGAATCGACC
>JAJFLS010000166.1 GCA_021772595.1 Opitutales bacterium | reverse complement strand
AGCTATTCGACTGGGGTTGGGACTCCCACGGAGCCTCCAAAACCGAGGCCCTCAATGGAGGCTTTCAGGAAAAATGTCGCTCGGTCGACCAGCCGATGGCAGCGCTTCTCACCGACCTCAAACGACGCGGTCTCCTGGAAGATACGCTCGTCGTCTGGAGCGGGGAATTCGGCCGCACGCCTATGCGGGAGAATCGCGGCGGCCGGGAAATGAAGCTCGTCGGCCGCGACCATAATCCCGGCGCCTTTACCGCGTGGATGGCGGGCGGCGGCGTGAAGCCCGGCGTGACCTACGGAGAAACCGACGAGGTCGGCTACAGCCCTGCAGTCAATCCCGTCCCGCTAGAAGATTACCACGCCACGCTGATGCACCTGCTCGGCTTCCAGCACAAGAAGCTGAACTACCCTTTCCAAGGCCTGGACCGACGCCTCACCGGAGTGACAGACGCGAAGGTGATCAAGGATCTGCTCGCGTAAATATGAAGCGAGCTGGAGAGGGCATCGCTTACAGTTATTGGAGACTAACAAAGTAGATTTAAGCACTCACGCGAAAATCTTGGCCGAAATTTGCGATCCGTAAAAGCCCTTCCCGACGCACATGAAATCTCTATTCCGCGATATCCGTAAGAAGCTCCTTGGCGAGGGGAAGTTAGTCCATTATCTCAGCTATGCGGCAGGGGAGGTGTTGTTGATTGTCGTGGGGATTCTGTTCGCCCTGAATGTCAACAACTGGAACTCGGACCGAAAAGCGCAGGGGGAATACGATTTGTATATAGCGCAATTGAAGACCGATGTTCTGAGGGCGATTGAGAATGTAAAAGAGAATATAGATTTGATGGAACGCTTCCAGGAGCGATGTGAATTCGTACCTGTATTTCTTGAGCTTCCGGAATATGGACCCGAGGAATTATCTAAGTTTGAAGCAGGACTAATTGCGTTGGGAAGTTATAGTGAAGCGCAAGTTTACGTGGGTTTGCTCGGGGATTTGATGAATGGAAATAAGGACATCATTCGCCGAAACCGAGATTTGGCCCAAAAGGCGTTGGAAATGGAGAGCGTTGTAAAACTGCAGCTGAACAATCTCGGCCACATTTATAATCAAATCGATCTCAATGCCAGCCGGACAAACCAATTTCGAGGGAAAGGAAATCGCAATGTGGCCCCCAAATACAATCTGGAAAAATTGAAAAACTCCGACGAGTTCGTCTATATATCCCAATCCATCGCGAGCAGGTTGAGAACATCGGTGCAATTTTCGAATAGCATCGCGCGATCTCTTGAGGAGTTTCTAGCGGTACTGGAAGAAGAATCAAGTTCTTGAGTTGCTTGACGGGAAATGCGCAGCTAGTTGTGCGAACTTCGATTCTTTTGCGATATGTCACGATGGAAAATCATTCTTAGGGCGTGGCCGCCAGCGGGCGCCATGTTTGTCATTCTTTCATTTCTTGTCACGGGATTTTGGCTGTGGCACTCGTTTTCGGGAAAACCGGAGATGGATCTTGGCTGGCTCGAACCGCTCGCTGCGTTCCTAGCCGGCGCGGGCGCGTTTATCCTGGCCGCGATTTTGATCTTCCGCCGAGTGGACAATGCCCGGGCTGAAGCGGACACTTATGGCCTCGCGCGCGGTTTGGCCACTGGGTACTACTTCAATTTCGTTCGTCCAATGGTCACTGCGCTTTCCGATCCGAAGCATCCACTGCACGCTGAGGTCGCGGAGACGAACGGACATGAGCTTGAGGGGCTTGTAGTTGGATTTCCCCAACGGGTGGAGGACTTCGCTCCGGATCGGCACGATGCGTTGCTAAAGGGATTGGACGGGCCCTTCAAACTGGTGGAGTTCAAGATCGTTTTGGAAGACCGTCCGCGCCCTGTATTCATAAAAGCAGTGCTTAGCGAGTCCACTAAGACGGCAGTCGTTGTGGATATTCCGACCACGCTTTCGGTTGTCACCGACTTCGCGAATTTCGTTGCCGAGAAAGAACTGGGCGACGCCCCGGCGGCAGACGATGCCGTGATCGAGGCGAGGGAAGAGATCGTGGCGAACTCTCAAACGGACCAGTTCCGCGAGGTGCTCATAGAGTTTGTCGACGTGGTCAATAAAATCGGATCCAAGGAATCGCGCGAACATTCCCCCGCGTCGCTCGTGCACGTGGTCCCTTTGAAGCGACTGAGCAAACGGTTGGACGAACTCGCAGACCACTGAGCGCGCAGCGAGAAACTTGTGCCGCTGGAGAAGCTACCCCTGTTCCAGAATCTTCTAGGACACCTCTTCGACTATGCCTTCCACGCGGCCCTGAAGCAACTGTTGGACTTCCAGCACAAGAAGCTGAACTATCCCTTCCAAGGCCTGGACCGCCGCCTAACCGGAGTGACAGACGCGAAAGTGATTAAGGAGCTTCTCGCCTGAGATATCGAGAAAGCCCAATAATTCGGACTCTACAACGGGGGCCTTAGACTTGGATTGCGCTTGCTTGTCCAATTCGGAAACTGTCGAGGACATTACTGTGTAGACTACGTTTCGGATGATCCTTGTATCGTGTTTCGGGCTCTATTTATCTACGGAACGCTCCTGACTTATCACTCGTTATGAAAAACGCTCTCCTTGCCATACTCCTCATTGCCGGCGCTTCGCTGGCTGCTGCGCTCGAAAAGCCCAATATCGTCTATATTATCTGCGACGACCTCGGCTATGGCGAAATCCATGCCCTGGCTCCGAAGACCTCGAAGATCCCAACGCCAGGCGCGGACAAACTCGCTTCAGAGGGCATGATCTTTACAGATGCCCACAGTGGCTCGTCCGTGTGTACGCCTACTCGATACGGGATTATGACGGGGCGTTACAGTTGGCGAACGCGGCTGCAAAAGGGTGTGGTGACTGGCTTCGCTCCTAGCTTAATCGCCAAGGACCGTCCCACCGTGGCGAGCTTTCTGAAAGGGCAGGGCTATGACACGGCCATCGTCGGTAAGTGGCATTTGAATTTCGAATACATCGATCCGGATTCGGGGGTCGCTTATTCTAGGAAAGAACACTCGTTGCCGCCATTAGGCGCTCGGATTCCTGACGGCCCGCTTACCCGAGGCTTCGATTACTACCACGGATTTCATCACGCTCGGAATATGAAAGCGGTGATCGAGAACGAGCGCGTCATCGAGCACGACGATGAAATGAATATGCTGCCGCGACTGACGCGGAAGGCCGTTGAGTACATCGAATCTCGAGCCGGAAAAGATAAACCATTTTTTCTCTATCTCCCCTTGG
>JAJFLS010000165.1 GCA_021772595.1 Opitutales bacterium | reverse complement strand
TATTGGCATTCTTAAGACACCCGCGCGCCAAGTCGTTTCGATTTTGCCCCCATTCGCCTTGACGCGACAAATGCAGAGCGAGGAAAATATTCGGTGATACAGAATCTCGGTATCGACTTTTTCAACACCCTCCAAGCTTCGAGGTATTAGACCCAAAGGGAATAAAGGAGCCTCTTGGGGCCTGTTTCTCACGCTTAAGGCGATACCTCCCGCATAGGCGTCAACTTAAAGGAAATCGCCTAAAAACCACGCGAGTTCCTCGCGTAGCTACGCCGAGACTTCGGCGTGGTTTCTGCAATGGAACCAACTATTTAGGCTTAAGCTGACGCGTATACGCGACCGCGGGACGGCGGCGGGCCGATTACCAGCCACTCGCTAATCACGGATAGAGTTGCAAGTCTATTGCCCGATCCAACTCCATGCATTTCGTCTACATCCTCGTTTCCGTGAGCGAGCCAACGCGATACTACGTGGGCTCCACTTCCGATCTCAAAAAAACGCCTAAGCGATCACAATCGCGGAAAATCCACCCACACTGCCAAGCATCGGCCATGGAAGCTTCATCGGTATGCCGCTTTTCCCGAAGCGGCCTTGGCTCATAAATTTGAGTCCTATCTCAAAACGGGTTCAGGCCGAAGGTTTCAAAAACGACACCTTGAGCTGGCATGATAAAAAAGGTGACTCGCCGTAAAACCGCATTTGATCGTTGTCCTTGCGATTCTTCCAAACCAAGGCGGACGAATCGAGCTTCTTGAGCAAGTAGGGCATGAGAAAAGATTATCGCAGTGAGCGGACAAGCACAGTCTTACCCCCTCTCTCGCGCGTATCGGTCCAAATCTCTCAGTCAACCAATCCCCGAAACGCCTTCCCATAGTACTCCATCTCGCATGAAGTAAGACTAGGATCTTTCCAAGGGGGGGAGAAGGCAGCAAGTATCCTCGGTTACTCTTAAGGAAGAGTAAATCAATTGTTTCCAATCAGCGAATGGCGAGATTAGGTCCAATCCGTGCTCATCTGTGGGACAGATCCGAAACTTTTTGAATTTTCCTTTAGTTGATCTGAACGGCTCGAATGTCTTAATAGATAACAAGTTTAGTAGCAAGAGGAGAGAACACTCATTATGGCAATCGATGAACCCCAGTCGAACGATCCACCCGAATTCATTAAGCGTTCGAGCGTCTATCAAGAATTTCTCGCCGAAAGAGAAGAGATATTGAAGCACAAGTGGCTGGAATCGGAACGTCTCGGAGAAGACATTGGCTTCGAAAAAGCTCTAATCGATTGGGTTCGCAATCACAGAGACGCCTGGCGGACGAATAGACGCTGCACCGCTTAGCTAGATGTAGTTCGCGGTATTCTGCCTGGCTTCGTCTTCGGACTCTCCGCAGAACCGCAATTGTTCGTCGTCCTTGCGGTTCTTCCAAATCAAGGCAGAGGGATCGAGTTTCCTCAAATTTTTTGCGCTATAAGCAGACTGCTTTTATCGGTTGATTGAAATTTCAATTGTTCCGATTCGATTCGCGGGGTAGGTTGAGAGAAGCCAATGTTTAGATTCATGCAAAGTCTGGACTGGAAGTACGTCGTCACGGAGACGGCAATTGTCGCTATTGCCGTCGCTATGGCTTTATCTGCCGATGCTTGGTGGGAAGACCGGACCGATCGAGCTACCGAATCAGCCTATTTGCAAGGACTGCAAGAGGAGTTTTCCGCCACAGCGTTGGACCTGGAGCAAGAAATTGCGTCTTCGATGAAATCGACGGCAGCGATCGACGAATTGCTGGCAATCATGGCGTCGCATCGTATGGAATCGTCCTCGAAAGTAGCAGACTTGTTAGCGAACGCCTTCGATACCAGCGTACTACGCGCGATTACTGCGACCTATGACGACCTCGTCACTTCTGGCAGTACGGGCCTATTAACGAGCGACGCCTTACGAATTGCGCTCGCGAACTGGAGCGCTCAGCTAGAAATCCATCGGAGGCTGGAAGACCACATTCTTTTTCCACATTACCTGGCGACCGACGACTTCATGATGCGGAACCTGACCGTGTCGGACGTGTTCCAAGCTGATCAAATACGCAAAGCGCCCTTTGAGGCGGATTTATCTGGACTGCTTGCAAATCGAGATTTGTGGAATTTTTTAGTGGTGCGCCGCACTTGGATTAGAAACCGTCGTGTGTCACTAGACGAACTGCAGCGAACGCTCAAGCGAGTCCAAGTTCAACTGACGGTTGAGGAGTAGCCGCATTCCAGCCTGTTGCAATCCCATCAACTCACCGGCTGTTCTTGAACGTATAGTCGACGGGCGAACAAAAAATCTGATGTAGTCACGCGTCGAGCCAACAACTCGGGTTCTAGTAAGTAGCAGTAACCTCTGCGACCAACCGATCCAGCTCATCTTGCGGATACCAGCGTCCGCTCGACATCACGCCCAACCGTTGTCGGGTAGCCCGAACATCTTCCAACGGATTCGATTCCAGCAGAATCAGATCGGCGCGCTGTCCGACGGCAACCTCTCCGAATACATCTTCTGTGCCCATGCGATTAACACTCACCGCTGCGTTTTTGGTCGCAGCTCTCAGCGCCTCGTAGGGTGATAAACCGGCTTTTACCAGCAATTCCAATTCACGATGGATGTGCATCGGCAATCCGCCCTCGACGCCAGTATCTGTGCCGACAAGAATTGGCACGCCTGCAGCATGCAACGCCAGGGTCATCTGCTCATAAAACGGCTGCAGCGTATCGCGACGCCAGTCTTGTTGGCCCTGCCAGTTAACCATGCGACCGCTAAGCCATAACTGAATCGTATTCGGGCGGACGCGAGAATACTCTTGTCGTTCAAAATAGCTCGGCCCTTCCTCCAGATACTCATAGGTGACTTCGTCCGTCACTAAATTTGATACGACCATGGCATCGTGGCTGGCGGCAGATGCAACGGACTGTGGGATCAAATCCAGATTCATCGGTAGCGGCTGAAAATCCTGTGGCGACATTTCACCTACCAGATGCTCATCGAGAAACTCATCGACGTGGGCTGATTCCCGCAACCCGGCGGCAAAGGGTGCCTCAATACCGTGATCGAGGTGACCAATGACATAAATCCCCCGTATTCGCGCCTCGTCGATGACACCTAGATACTGGTCCCGCGCCATCCAGTCGTACACCTTTATCAGATCGTAACCGGCATTGACTTGCCGTCGAACTTCAGCTCGGGCGCGTGCTTCGGTATCCGGAACATAGGCAAATGGGTATTGCAGCGATGCATAGGCGTTCAGTGGAATAGCCTTTGTACTCAGCAAGGCAATGCCAACTGCAGCCAAGACTATGGCGCCCGGCACGACCGCACCTCTCACTGACGCGGTATCGCCACGCATTCCGCGCACGCGCCGCAACATCCAGAGCAAGATCCACACAGCTGCCCCGATCGCAAGCGGACCAGCAATGACCAACAGGCGGAATATCCACACCATTGACGGGTCAGGTGGGCCTGCGATAACGGGCCCGCTGGTGTAAATCGTAGGGCCGATCCGTTCTCCACGCAGGACCTGATCCCGCCATTCGAGATGGTCCGGTAGAGCATTAAGATTCCGAATTGTTGTTACACCTTCCGCCAAGAACAACCGCATGAAATCTGGGTTTGGATCTAAATTCAAGTGAGCATGCATGTCGGCGAGGCCGGGCATCAGGTACTTGCCCTCGGCGTCGATAACCACTGCGCCTTGCGGTACTTCAACATCGGCAGATGGTCCGACCGCCGTGATCTCACTGCCGTTAACAACGACGGTGTAGCCCACGAGAATACTCTCGACGGCCATAGGAATCACACTAACATTGACGAATGCAGTCGGCCCTTGGGCTTTTGCCGGCGGGCTGGCAATGGCCGCGAGACTAATCACGAGGAATGATGTAAGTGCCCAGCTTCTGCACACTGGTGTCTTATGGGTCATGTGTCTCACCTGCATTCGATGTCCGCTTTGGGTCATAAGCAGCCCTTCAGGATAAGTCTAGCTGAATGTCGTTGATAGGAAATTCAATTGTTCCGATTCGATTAGCGGGGGCTGATAGATAATAGCCTTTCTCTGCTACCCTATTTCCCGAGAAGGTCTCGCTACTGGGTAAACCGCCCGCTTCCCGGGTAACCGGCCCAGTACGTCCCTCGACCGGCGCGTTGTACTGGTTTCACATCCGTATAAAGGATACATTCTGCCTCTGGACCATAAGGGCCCTGCAACAGTTCAGTCCCGTCTGAATCAATGGCGAGGGAACTGCCGACACACTTTCTTCCTTTCCAGGGACCGTCGGTGATCCAGCCTACACAGCTAGCGCCAAAAATGGCTGTGGAGAATTCCTTCGCCACGGGGATGTAACAGTCGCGCCACACTGCGCCGTAAGGATCTTTTTCGTTATCGTGGTCCGCAGGTCTTGCCCAGGCGCAGGGGGACAGAATGACATCGGCTCCCATGTAGCACAGAGACCTTGCCAAGACCTGCCCGTTGGCAAACCCGTCTGCGCAGATCATCAGGCCTACCCTTCCAAATTCAGTTTCTGCCACATTGAGGCGATCGCCTTGCGCGTAGTAGTCGTGGCCGATATCCAGCTCGTTCAGCTTTCGGTGCTTCAAAATGACTTTGCCCTTTGGGTTGATTACCACTGCTGCATTATAGACCTGGTTTCCATCCTGTTCGGTAAGGCCTGCACAGACATAGACCTGGTTTTCCTGGGCTGTCTGGCTCAGAGCCGTGCAGAAAGTTCCATCCGGAATGGGTTCCGCCATTTCAAGGGCCGAGGGATGGGTCCAACCCAAATCCAGACACTCGGGAAGCAGGACCACTTCAGCTCCGTTTTCTGACGCCTCTGAAATCAGCTCAACTGCGTGTTTCAAGTTGGTCGATTTCTCGCCTCCCTTCACACTCATTTGAACCATTGCTAATTTAAAAGGCTTGGGCATTTTATAGGTTACTAGTGGTAGGCTGAGGGAAAATCAATGTCACATCTGCAAGGCGCATGAAAGCGAGACGACTCCGTAGCCCAATTCTTTTGGTCTTCGTCCTCCTTCTTTTGCTGACAGGAAATTCAATTGTTCCTCAGGCCTTCTCGCGCTCTCGTGAACGATTCGCAGGGCAGTTGATAAGGTACTGTTATCATTGCCCCACAAGATGTGTTCGATCGGATGACTTCACCCCTTCAAGCAGTAACTACCTCGCTGCCAAATGGCCAGACGGTCGACATTTCGGGCATGAATATTGAAGTCGTCCCGTCTTACAACGATCGCCATCCCAAAGGAGAAGGAAACAGCTACGTTCTCACGCTAGGCGGCAAGCGATTATTTATATCAGGAGATGCGGAGGATGTCCCGGAGATGCGCGCGCTCGAAAATATCGATGTCGCCTTTATTTCTGTGAATCTCCCATTCACCATGAACGTGACCCAGGCGGCCAGTGCCGTGCGGAAGTTTCAACCCAAAGTGGTTTATCCTTACCATTACCGCAACCAAGACGGCTCATTTTCTGATTTAGAGGATTATAAAGCTCAAGTCGGCACCGACCTCCCGATCAAAGTTCGCCTGAGGAATTGGTACTAGAGAAGGAATATGGCTATTTTTTATGGGTAGGGCTTGATCGCCGAGCAAGCCTTGCTGATTTAGGCGCTCTCAGGATACACAAAATGCTTCGACCCAACACGGCCGGCAATAACGCCCTACCTTATATCCATAACCACATTCATTTCTTCTTATTGACCCAAACGGAGTATACTCGGAATATAAATCAACTGCCCTACCGACAAGAGGGGAGATTCCTTAATCAATAGAACCCATTTAAAAAATGAAAAAGATAAGCGTCTACCCCTTCCATATCTCCATGAGATTCACTGTGTTTGTTTTGGCCCTCGGCTTTGGTGCTGCACAGGCCGAATTACCTGGATTCAAAAAGTTGCATCTGTTGCCTAGCTATTGGTCGGAGGGAGCCAACTTTGCCGATTTGGACAAGGACGGTCACATGGATATTATTTGTGGACCGCACTGGTTTCGAGGGCCGGAGTACAAGGAGCGCTTCGAATTCTATCCTGGAATAGGCCCCAGAAAACGAGGTCGCAATGATGTTTCGGTATACACGCTCGATAATTTCTTTTCATTTATCCATGACTGCAATGGAGACGGTTGGCCTGATATCATTACCGCTGGTTTGCCGGGCACTGAAGCCTTCTGGTACGAGAATCCTGGAGATCACTCCTTGCCGGCAAAAGACCTTCCTTCGCATTGGAAAAGGCATTTTGTATTGAGTAGCGTCGATAACGAGTCGCCCAGATTCGGAGATATCACTGGCGACGGACAACCAGAATTAATCTGCATGCACCAAGGAGAAATGGGATTTGCGACGCCTGACAAAAACGACCCAACGAAGCCGTGGGAATTCCACCCTGCGACCTCAGGGGGAGAGTGGTCCAGATACGTTCATGGCTTGGGGTATGGCGATTTAAATAAAGACGGCAGAACAGATTTGATCATGAAGGACGGCTGGTGGGAGCAACCAGCTTCGCTCGAAGGAGACCCCATTTGGAAATCTCATCCATACAAGTTTGCCAACCGCGGAGGCTCTCAAATGTTCGCCTATGACGTGGACAACGATGGGGACAACGACATCGTCACTAGTCTGAATGGACATGGCTGGGGTTTAAGCTGGTTTGAGCAAGTAAGAAGCGGAGGCGCAATTGATTTCAGGGAACACCTAATCATGGGGGAAAAGCCGAAAGAGAATCCATACGGAGTCGCCTTTTCACTACTCCATGCTTTGAGCCTGGTCGATATCGATGGAGACGGACTTAAAGACATAGTCACTGGTAAATGCTACCGGGCTCATGACTTTCACGATCCAGGTGGCCGCGAACCTCCCGTGCTTTACTGGTTCAAATTAACTCGTCAAAACGGGAAAGTGGAATTTGTCCCTCATTTGATAGACGACGACTCTGGAGTAGGCAGGCAATTGGTTACTGGAGACATTAACGGGGACGGAGCAGTCGATATGGTTATCGGTAACAAAAAGGGCACCTTTGTTTTCCTTCAGACCAAACCTTAGGATATTGATTGCTTCGTAGGAAACCGCTTAACCGTGTCTGGCGAAGCTGAAAGCGAAGACTGAGTACGCTAATTGTACGATTAACAGATTGAACCTGTATTTCCATTAAGCGCTGTAGCAATGGTGGGGTGGTAATCCTTATAAATCCAGAAGTTATATTCGGATATCTGAGAAGTTATCTTGATAACCTAGCGATGTTCTAGCGGTTGTAGTGAGGCTGATTATTGGCGCTTTGTTAATCAATCAATCCAGTCTATCCAAGTTTCCATTGGCAATTGAAATTCTTGGTTGGCTCTCTATTGTTGCTGCTTTATCTTTAGCTGCGATGGGGCGCCATAACTTTCACCGGTTAATGTCATGGACGCTTACTTTCATAAAACCTTATGGTCGTATTGGCGGTTTCCTTGCAGCAACATTCGGTTGGTTCCTTATTTATGCTTTCGTTTAGAATTTTCAGCGCCGCAACATAACAAACACATGCAGTCGGACACATTGCTGCTCGCTTCACTCACTGCGATGTGCCGCTGGTGCGGGCGTTAGGCAAAGAAGCGCCTAGGAATACCATATCTGCTATGAAGATTCTCTATCTCGTCCGACATGCCAAGTCCAGCTGGAAGGACTTGAGTCTAGCTGACTATGAACGGCCTCTAAACAAGAGGGGCCAACGAGACGCGCCCCGAATGGGCAAGCGAATGGCGAAACAGGATGCTCGGCCCGAGCATATACTCTCCAGTCCTGCAGTTCGCGCCTTGACAACTGCAGAGGTGATTGCCGCAGAACTTGGCTATAAACCGACGGATGTCATTGTGAATGAAGAAATCTATGGGGCTGGAACTGGAGAGTTATTTGAAATGATACGAAACCTTGATAACCGCTTCGATCAGATAATGCTGGTCGGGCACAATCCCGCTTTGACTGATCTAGTGAATCTATTAGCAGGATCCAACATTGTAAATGTACCCACCTGCGGTGTTGTTGCGTTAGGGATTCAGACAGATTCGTGGTTGAATTTGGGAATAGGTACAGGGAAATTGCTGGAGTTTGATTATCCGAAGAGGTCGAAGTAATGAGCGAACATCGTATAACAGCGCATTCATGCAGATTGCCTTTTTCGCTGGGCCTCAAAGGCAACTGGTGATAGGTGATGCTAGCAGAAACTATGGAGACTCGGGCACTCTATTCTTTGGTCGCCGATGCAATACTTGTCACGCATGTACTGTTCGTAGTCTTTCTTGTGCTCGGCTTGATTCTTATCTTCGCGGGTAAGTTTCTATCATGGCAGTGGGTCGGAAACCCGTGGTTCCGTGTCACGCATTTACTAGGAATCAGCGTCGTCGTTTTGCAATCCTGGTTCGGTGCCATTTGCCCGCTGACGATTTGGGAAATAGATCTACGATACAAAGCGGGAGAAACAATCTACGAGGGCTCCTTCATAACGCACTGGTTGCACGAACTCTTGTACTATCAAGCCCCATCGTGGGTTTTTGCGGTTTGTTACACTGTCTTTGGTGGGTTGGTGTTGTCTAGCTGGTTTTTTGCGCGACCGCGTGCATTTTCGGTAGAGCCTCAGAGTGATGCCCCATAACAAGCGCATGCAGTCAGCTTACAATCTTTCCAAGGCGAAAAAGTGAAGGGATTTCCTTGGATTTGGTGTAGTTCGCCGTATGTTCCGGTTCGCTAAGCGCCCGGTCTTGTCGACTAAGAAGTCTCGGAACTGCCTGGCTTCCTCTTCGGACTCTCCGCAAAACCTCAATGGGTCGTCGCCCTTACTATCCTTCCAAATCAAGGCAAAGGGATGGAGCTTCTTGAGCAGGTACGTTTTGGGCATGGGAGAATACTATCATCGAGCTAAGGACAGATATTGCTTCATCCTTAGCGTCGAACCGTAGTTTATCGGCAAATACTAATTCGATCCGCTTGATTCTCATCAAACGTCCCGCGCTCTTTACGATCGGACTTTTTTGCATTCGGTTATTTTTTTGGGAATAAGCCGGGCACGAACTCGCTCTAAGGAATCATGAACATTAATTCATTCCATACCATATCGAATCTAAACAGTGGGGCTCGTCGCTCCTTCAGCAGCGTTATTGCCAAGCTTGCTCTAGCGCTGGGCACCTTAGCCATTTCGGCTTCGGCGGTGGAAATCGCCGTCACCGTACGCAACACCACGCCAGACAACGGCCTTTGGGCCGTCAACCCGATCCTCATGGTGCACGACGGCTCGTTTGACTCCTTCGACGCCGGGAGCTCCGCTTCGGCCGGGCTCGAGGCTGCCGCAGAAGACGGCAATCCTGGCCCTTTCCGAGAAGCCTTTAGCACTGACCAGCCGAACGGTTTGTCGGCTGTTATCGGAGGCCCCGTCGCTCCTGGCCGCTCGTTCACCCAGATATTCGACATCGACCCGTCGATCTCCTCGCATCAATTCCTGAGCTATCTTTCTATGATTATCCCAAGCAACGACGGATTCTGGGGCAATGACACCGCCAATGCCTACCCTCTATTCGATGGCGACGACAATGTCATCGCCCGAACGATCCCAGTTTGGGGTGCAGCAGTTTGGGATGCCGGAACGGAAACGAATGACGAGATCCCGGCTAACACGGCTTTTCTTGCCCAGGCCGCCCCCAACACCGGAGTGACCGAAGGCGGAGTTGTTGCCTTGCATCCGGGTTTCATGGCTCCTGGCATGGGCGGCATTCTCGACGCGACCTCTATGGCTCCCGGCTTCCCTATCAGCTTCACCGGGGCGGACTTCACAGAATCCATGTATCAAGTCGCCGAGATCACCGTATCCGTGGTCAATGGCTCAACCGCCACCCCTTCCCGCCTACTCAACATATCTTCCCGCTCAGTCGCCGGCACTGGAGAAAATACTCAGATTGCCGGCTTCGTCGTAAGCCCTGGCGAAGACAAGCAGGTGCTCATTCGGGCAGTCGGCCCAGGCCTTGAAAGCCAGGGTGTAAACGGTTTCGTCGCTGATCCTTCGATCACCGTATTTGACGCTGACGCCAACTCGATTGCCACCAATGACGATTGGGTAGTAGCCGACATTGGCGACACATTCGCAACGGTGGGCGCCTTCGAGCTCGATACCGATAGCGCTGATGCGGCAATTCTGCTCACACTCGCTCCCGGTCTCTATACCGTCCACGTTGGCAACAGCAGCGGAGTGGATGGAGTCGTCCTCCTCGAAGTCTACGAAGTGACCAACTGATTTTTCTAAGAGACTGTTTAATAAGTGGAAAAAACATTCGGGGCGGCGCCCGAACGCTACCTATTTGAAGGAAGCTCCAGGGTAGTGAACGGGCGCCGTCCCGTTCCAACGGTTCGTCGAACTGACTTTTTAAATAGTCTCTAAGAGCCTTCGCCGATTGTAGGAGCCTGCTTGCAGGCGATTATTTCCTTGGACAATAAATCAGAAAATCGCCTGCAAGCAGGCTCCTACATTTGGGAAACGTCTTTGATTAGACTTACCGCTCCAGCTGGTTTACCGTATTCGAGAAAACGCCC
>JAJFLS010000164.1 GCA_021772595.1 Opitutales bacterium | reverse complement strand
CGGGCTTCATAAGTTCATGGGTTGGGACGGGCCGATTTTGACGGATAGCGGTGGGTTTCAGGCGTTCAGCTTGGCGAAGCTTAGCAAGATCAGCGAGGAGGGGGTAGCGTTTCAGTCGCACTTGGATGGATCGAAGGTTTTTCTGGGGCCGAGGGAGGTGATGACGATCCAGGCGAATTTGGGTTCGGATATCGCGATGGTGATCGACGAGTGCCCGCCTTGGCCCTGTGAAAAGGATGCGTGCGTGAAGGCGATCGAGCGGACATCGCGTTGGGCAAAGGCTTGCCGGGAGGTTGCGGAGGAATTGGGTTTTCTCGCGTCGGAGCATCATGTTTTCGCGATCGTTCAGGGATCGTCGTTCGAGGATCTCAGGCGTCAGTCGGCGGAGGAGTTGGCGGCGATGGATTTCCCGGGTTATGCGATTGGCGGGGTGAGCGTGGGCGAGCCGGAGCCTGAGATGCTGCATCAAGTGGGGGCGACGGTGCCGTTTCTGCCGGAAGAAAAGCCGCGTTACACGATGGGTTTGGGGACGCCGCCTCAGATGTTGAAGATGATCGCGCTGGGCGTGGACATGTTTGACTGCGTGTTGCCATCGCGGGTGGCTCGCAACGGGGCGTTCTTCACGCCTGATGGGATGTTGAATATCCGCAATGCTCGGTTCACGAGCGATCCGGCGCCGCTGGTCGAGGGATTGGAAAACTACGCGACCCGCTTTAGTCGAGCGTACATTCGGCACCTGACGATGGCTAAGGAGATGCTCAGCTGTACTCTGCTTACGATTCACAATCTCCATTTCTATTTGGATCTGATGAGGCAGGCCCGCGAGCATATCGAAGCCGGGGATTTCACGGCTTGGAGTCGCGCTTGGATCGATCGCTACGAGGCCGGCGTGGCAGAGGGAATACAGGTTTAAGCGGCGCGGTCGATTGACACGGAGTTGAATCGATATCAGTTAATGCAGAACAGTTTACTGGAATTATGAGAATTTTAATTACTGGAGGAGCGGGTTTCCTGGGAAGCCATCTTTGTGATCGATTGCTCAGCGACGGGCACGAGGTGGTTTGCCTCGATAATTTTTTCACCGGGCGGAAGCGAAATGTCGCTCATTTGCTGGACAATCCATACTTCGAGCTGATGCGGCACGACGTGACGGATCCCTTCAAACTGGAAGTGGACCAGATCTACAATCTTGCCTGTCCGGCCTCGCCGCCTCACTACCAGTACAACGCGATCAAGACGATCAAGACCTCGGTCATGGGAGCGATCAATTGCCTGGGGTTGGCGAAGCGCGTGAAGGCCCGCGTGTTTCAGGCGTCTACGTCGGAGGTTTACGGCGACCCGCTCGAGCATCCGCAGAGCGAATCGTATTGGGGCCACGTGAATCCGATTGGACTGCGTTCGTGCTACGACGAGGGAAAGCGCTGCGCGGAGACGCTGTTTTTCGATTACCACCGTCAGAATGGCGTGGATATTCGGATCGTCCGCATTTTCAACACCTACGGTCCCCGTATGCTGGCCGACGACGGGCGAGTGGTTTCGAATTTCATTGTGCAGGCGTTGCGGGGCGAGGATCTGACGATTTACGGAGACGGACTGCAGACGCGCTCGTTTTGCTACTTCAGCGATTTGATCGAAGGATTTATCCGATTGATGAACCAGGACGAGGTCATCGGACCGATCAACATCGGCAACCCCGGCGAGTTCACGATGCTCGAGCTCGCGGAAAAGGTGATCGAGATCACGGGAACGAGCTCGAAAATCGTCCACAAGGAACTGCCGTCGGACGATCCGAAACAGCGGAAGCCTGACATCACCCTGGCTCAAAAGCACCTCAATTGGGAGCCCACTATAACGCTAGACGAGGGGCTTCGGGAAACTATCGCGTACTTCAAAGAGGATCTCGGTCTTTGAGCGGGCGGTCTCTTAGAGCGGAGGCGGACGCGCTTCGGGCGGGAGGGCTCTTTAGTTTGCGGTCGCTAATTTAGAACCTTTTCATTGCAAGCCTGTCCTCATTTCGCTACGCGGACAGGCTTTCATTTTATTGAGCTACAATGTTCACATCTCTATTTAAGAAATTCGCCGGCCGTTCCAACAAGAAGTGGCTCAAATCATGTCAGTCGTTCGTTGAGAAAATCAACGCGTTTGAGAGCGCTTACCAGTCGCTCAGCGAGAGCGAGTTAAAAAGCCACACGGAGGAGTTCCGAAAGCGTTTCCAGAACGGCGAAACCTTGGAGGACCTGCTTCCCGAGGCCTTTGCGACTGTTAAGAACGCGGCGCGCCGATTGAAAGGGACGACCAGCACTGTCATGGAGCATGAATTGCCGTGGGACATGGTGCACTACGATGTTCAGCTGATCGGTGGCATGGCGTTGCATCAGGGACGAATCGCAGAGATGGCGACCGGTGAAGGCAAGACGCTCGTCTCGACGCTTCCGCTTTATTTGAACGCGTTGGCTTCTCGAAACGTGCAGCTGGTGACAGTCAATGAGTACCTGGCCCAACGCGACTCGGAATGGATGGGCTACCTTTTCAAATACCTGGGTCTGACGGTAGGCTGTATCAAGAATCAAATGCCGCCTGAGCAGAAGCGCGCGATGTATGGTTGCGATATCACTTACGGAACCTCTTCCGAGTTCGGGTTCGACTATCTGCGCGACAATGGAATGGCGCACAGCAAAGAAGAGCAGGTGCAGCGCGATCACTTCTTCGTGATCATCGATGAAGTCGACTCGATTCTTGTCGACGAGGCGCGAACGCCGTTGATCATTTCGGGTCCGGCTCCGATCCAGCGCGAGCAGCCGTACACCAAAATGAAATCGGGTATTCAGCGACTGGTTACCAGGCAGGTTTCTCTTTGCAACAGTCTCGCCAATGCGGCGAAAGCGGAGCTATCGAAAAGCGAAGAAAAGCGAACCGAGGAAGACAAAAAGCTCGATGAGGAAATCGCTCGACTGACGAAAGAGAATAAAGGGCGCGAGGCGAATGGGGAGGCGCCGTTGCCGATTCCGGAAATTCTCGATCCGTATGCCGATTTGCTGCTGGTGAAATTGGGGGCGCCGAAAAACAAGACCTTAATGCGTCTGATGGAAAACGGCGACATCCGGCGGGAGTTCGACCGTTTCGATACGGAGATGCATGGGGACATGAACAAGGATCGGATGTATCATCTCAAAGAACGTCTCTTCTATGTAATAGACGAGAAGCAGCGGCAGGCGGATTTGACGGAGAATGGACGCACGGAGTTGCGCCCTGACGATCCCGACGCGTTCATGCTGCCCGATTTGGCGACGATTTTCAGCGAGCTCGATAAAGAAGAATCGCTGTCCCAGGAAGAGAAGGACGCGATCAAGCTGAAGGAGCAGGAGAAGTTGGAAGTAGTTGGCGAGGACATACACGCGATCAGCCAATTGCTCCGCGCGTATTCGCTCTACGAGAAGGACGTCGAATACGTTGTCCAAGAGGGCAAGGTCGTTATCGTTGACGAAAACACTGGCCGCATCATGCCCGGACGTCGTTGGGGCGATGGGCTGCACCAGGCGGTGGAAGCCAAGGAAAACGTGACGATCGAGCGAGAGTCGCGCACTTACGCAACGGTCACTGTTCAGAATTATTTTCGACTATACGAAAAGCTATCAGGGATGACCGGCACCGCAGAAACGGAAGCGACGGAGTTCCACGATATATACAAGTTGAATGTGGCGATCATCCCGACCAACGAGCCGTGCATTCGCATCGATGAGAACGATGTCATCTTCAAGTCGCGTCGCGAGAAATACAATGCGGCGCTCAACGATATCGAAGAGGCGCATAAGAAAGGTCAGCCAGTTTTAGTTGGTACGGTTTCAGTAGAAGCGTCTGAGCTGCTAGGGCGCATGTTGCGTCGCAAGAACATCCCTCACAACGTTCTCAATGCGAAGTATCATCAGCAGGAAGCGGAAATCGTCTCTCGAGCCGGAATGCGCGGAGCGGTTACGATTGCCACGAACATGGCGGGCCGCGGCACGGACATTAAGTTGGGCGATGGAGTCAAGGATCGCGGCGGTTTGCTTGTAGTTGGCACGGAACGACACGAGTCGCGTCGTATCGACCGTCAGTTAAGAGGCCGTTGTTCGCGTCAAGGCGACCCCGGCCGCTCGAAGTTCTTCATTTCGCTGGAGGACGATTTGATGCGATTATTCGCGAATTCAGGTCCGATGGCGAAGATCCTGCAGAACTCGATGGAGGAGGGGGAGCCGCTGGAGCATGCGTTGCTCAATCGCTCGATAGAGACGGCGCAAAAGAGAGTCGAGTCCCAGAACTACTCGATTCGGAAGCGCTTGCTGCAATACGACGACGTTCTGAACAAGCAGCGTGAGATCATTTACAGCATCCGCAATGAAGCGCTTCACAACGAAGAGCCGAGCAAAACGATTTTCGAATTGATCGAAGAGGAGCTCGCAGAGCGCCTCGAAGAATCCTCGGGTGGCGACGAGTCGGGATTGGAGGGATTCGTGACGTGGTCGAATTCGCATTTCCCGATTGGACTAAAGGCGGAAGACCTTGCCAGCATGGACGGCGAAGCGATGATCGAAGCGGTTCTGAAGAAAGTTAAGGAGGCCTATCGAATCAAGAAAACCGCTGAGAACGAGGAAGCTCTTTTGCATTTGGAGCGCTTCATTTTGCTGAATTCGATTGATGGTCGCTGGCAGGAGCATTTGACGGAGATGGAGGAGCTTCGTCGTAGCGTTTCCCTGCGAAGTTACGGTCAGAAGGACCCGCTCAGCGAGTACAAGAACGAGGCCTACACGTATTTCGAGGAGCTAATCGGGATGATCCGGACACAACTTTGCTCGCGGCTGTTTCGGACGGCCACGAACATGGTGGCTATCGAAAACGTCAAGACGATGCTCGCGCGTCAGGCGGTTGCGCAAGGCCCAGGGGTCGGCCCTCAGCCAAACCTAAGCGCTTCGTCTTCGGGCGGGGGAAAAGAAGTGAAGCTTCCAAAAGTGACGGTAAAGCGAGATCTTCCCAAGGTGGGCCGAAATCAGCCTTGCCCCTGCGGTAGCGGAAAAAAGTTCAAGCAGTGCTGCGGACGGTGACGACCGATCGGTCCATTCCCTTATAAAGAGAAGACGCAGGCTTCTTATAATGCCGGGTTTTCCCTCGGCCTCGTGTTTTTCGAGATTAAGGTGGGTAATCAGCGAGAAAGAACGAGTTCGCCGTTCATTAAATATTGGATACACCAAGTGTAGTGGTGTATTACTTGTCTTTTACGATGAATACCCTAATATATAGGCCATGTTGATTGGCGGTCTGTATTCAGAATATTAGGAACGACTGGGCCTTTCTCACCGAGGGAAACGGCAAGAAGTACCTACTCTTAAATGAAGATATCAACGTCTAGTAAAAATATTATTTTATGTTGTACTAGATATGGTCGATAGATAACGCTTTTGGCTGAATTAATCAGTCTAGATTCTGATTATCAAAAAACCCAATACAATGCTTAGATTGTCCATTCGAACCTCACTCGTATCCATTTTAGGTCTACTGTTTATAGGCGCTGCGAATGCCGCCGTGACCGGTTTCTTTTTCACGAAAGGAAAGGGTGGCGATCAAATTACCGATAATGCGACACCGGCGATCTCGCACTATTTCGTCGATATAGACGTCGAGACCGACAATGCGGGCGACGCCACTTCGGTGACCGTCAGCGGAGGGGGGATTTCTGGAAGCATCGCTTTCACGCAAGATGGAACTGAGTGGTACACCGAAAATAACTACGATACGGAAGCGGAGCAGGACGCGGAATTCCCGAGCGACGCTACTTACACGATCACGCTGAGCGGCGGCACGCTGGGTCTTTTGACGCAGGATGTTACGCTTGGTCCTAAAGCGTATCCAGATTTCCCGACTCTTACTGGAACGAAGCTTACGGATGCTAAGTCAGTGGATGCTAATAGCGATTTCACGCTGACGTATGCGCCTGCCGGTGGCAATGGGACAGTGACGGAGATTGAGATCGGCGACGGGATTTTCGATATCGCTCTCCCGAATTTGGAAACGTCGCAGGTCATAGCTTCAGGCACTCTCGACGTGGGCAGTTCAAACGTAGCATTTGTCGATCATTTCAACGAGGAAGTGGCAAGCGGAGCTGGAGGCTTCGGGGCCGATGGGCTGGTCGGGTATGATATCTTCAACCGATTTTTCATCAACACGAACGGCGGCGTCACCGAGTGGTTCTTGGCGAAATCCAAAGGAGGCCAGCAAGGAGCCGATGATACTACTCCGGCGATAACGTTCTACGACGTCGACTCCGATATTCAGACCTCGAGCGTTGGTGATGCTACCTCAGTCACGATTAGTGGCGGCGGTATTGCGGGAAGTCTTGCCTATACACAGGACGGCACTGAGTGGTTCCTGGAAAATAGCTACGCGTCCGAGGCTGCTATGAACGCGGAATTTCCAAGCAACACAACCTACACGATCACGCTCAGCGGAGGCACTCTGGGTACGCTGACGCAGGATTTGACGCTTGGTTCCAACGACTATCCGGATTTCCCGATTTTGACGGGGACGAGTTTTACTGAAATTCAATCGCTCGATCCGACCGCCGATCTGACAGTGAACATCGCTGCGCCTGGCGGTTTTGGTAATCTGACTATTTTCGAGGTAGGCGACGACTTTTTTGTGGACCTTCCAGGCGGGGCCACTTCGGCAGTCATTCCGGTCAACACGATTGCGGCGGGCACCACTCATGAGACCTATGCGGAGCACGCCAACGCGCAAACGGTCAGCGGCAACGGCGGTTTCGGAGCCGACGGGCAAATCGGCCACACCACCTTTAATCAGGTGCAAGCCACAGCGGCGAGCAGCGGAACGCCGCGTGTCATAAGTTGGGATTTCATAAAGGGTAATGGCGGTGCGCAAACCGCAGACAATACCGTTCCGCCGATCACTTTCTACGATGTCGAATGCGAGATTGAAACGGCTAATCCGGGAGACGCTACTGCGGTCTCGATTACCGGAGGCGGAATCGTCGGAAGCATCGCGTTTACGCAGGAAGATAACGAGTGGTATTTTGATCGCAACTACAATACGGAAGCGGAACAGGACGCGGAATTCCCGAGTAACGCGGCTTACACGATCACGCTAAGCGGCGGTACACTGGGAACCTTGGTACAGAATATCACTCTCGGAGCGAAAGAGTATCCAGAATTTCCGCAGCTCACTGGCACGAAGTTCACGGATATCCAATCTCTGGATTCAACTGCCGACTTCTTGTTGACCTTCGGTGCGGCTGGATCGTTTGGCAGGATTACGGAATTCGAAATCGACGATGTATTTGAGGTCGATATTTTAGGAACGGGCACGTCGGTGACGATTCCCGCCGGCACGATTGACCCGGGCGTGACTCAGACCGCCTACCTCGATCACTTCAACGATCCGGTGTTTAGCGGCACTGACGGGTTTGGAGTCGATGGCTTCGTCGGCCATAACGTTTTTAACCAGTTGGAATTCACTACGCTTAGCGGCGCTGCGGGCGGCGTTGAATTTTGGAAATTCATAAAGGGCAAAGGCGGAATTCAAACCGCGGACAATACACCTCCCGCGATTGATGGGTTCCATGTGGATCTTCTGGTTGAGACCGAGTTTGGGAGCGATGCCCAATCGGTGTCGATCAGCGGCGGCGGGATTGCCGGAAGCCTAGGGTTCGATCAGGAAGGTAGCGAGTGGTTCTTGGAGCTCGACTTCGATTCGGAAGCGGAGCTGGACGCGATGTTCCCGAGCGGCACGACATACACGATCACGCTTAGCGGCGGCACTCTCGGGACTTTGGTCCAGGATGTGGATCTCGGTTCGAAAGCTTATCCGAATACGCCCTATCTCACTGGCACGAAATACTCGGAGCTGGGAGCTTTGGATCCCGATGCTGATTTCACCGTGACTTTTAGCGATCCGGGTTCGCTCACCGATGCGAGTGGCCGGACGATCCTCGAGGTCTTCGACGAATTCGACGAAGAGGATTTCCTCCGCGACGAGACCTCTGGCTCGACTACTGCCGCCTCCATTCCGGTCGGGACGCTCCACAAGAGCGCGAAATTCCTGGGATTCCTCGAGTACACCAACGCCCAAGCCATGAGCGGCACAAACGGCTTTGGAATCGACGGAACGGTTTCTCATAATATCGCCGTCGATTTCAGAATCGAAACGCTCTTGTCGCCGCTCGTCGGCGCCTGGCAGTTCGGAGACGGCGCGGCGAACGCGTCCGGCGTCCTGGTATTTCTGCCCAACGGATATTACTTCCATGCGGAAGATGCGGAAGTGGGCAGCTCGGATCCTGACGGCATGGAAAGAGGAACGTACACCTGGAACGAATCCACCGGAGCATTCAGCGCGACAACTGTTGTCGATACGAATGGAGAGATTGGTCTTTCTCATCCGGACGGGAGTGACACATTCACTGTCGTTGGAGACTCGTTAACAGTTGCCGACAGCCAAGATTCCACAGTGCTTACCCGAGTGGGATCCGGTTCGGATCCGCTTGTCGGTGCGTGGACATTTGGAGACGCATCTTCGTTCGATTCTGGAGTTCTTGTATTTTTAGACAACGGGATCTACTTCCACGCCGAGGATATCGAAGAGAATGATCAGTTCGAATCCGACGGCATTGAGCGCGGTACGTTCGATTGGAACGATACTACAGGCGCGCTGACGGCGACGGTCGAATTGGACACGAACGGCGAGATCGGAGCGTCTCATCCGATTGGTGGATTCATCTTGGCGGTCACTGGCGATGTCTTAAATATCAGCGATGACCTAGACTCGACAGTGCTTCGCAGAGTTGGCCCTGCGAGCGTAGGAGCGAGCGGAGGCGTAATGGACGCTGGCCTGGAGCAAGCGATTCGCGACGCGATCGGCAAGCCGTCCGGCGAACTTACGGTTGGTGACATGCAAGAACTTACGAGTCTGACTGCCGTCGGGCTTTCGATCAGCGATTTGACCGGTCTCGGGAATGCGACGAACCTCGATGAGCTGAACCTGTCTCATAACCAGATCAGCGACTTGACCGCGTTGTCGCTTCTGACCGGGCTGACGAGCCTGAATCTCGCGAACAACTTGATAGATAACCTAGAGCCGCTCGGGGGACTCGTGTACCTAGAGTTCCTGGATGTCAGCGGGAACTTGCTGGAAGATCCGGCGCCCGCGTCCGAATCCGGAGGCGGCATTCAGGTCCAGAGCTCGGCGCAGGCAGAGTTCGGAGGCGTGCTGGATCCATTGGGCGGTCTTACGAACCTCAACACATTGCTCCTGGCGGACAACAAGATCCGTATTCTCGAGCCGCTCGGCACCCTATCGGGGCTGGAAGAGGTGGATGTGAGCAATAACGATGTGACGGATCTCGCGCCGCTCGCCGCTCTGGAAGAGCTTGAAGAGGTCGCACTGTACGGCAATCCGGTGGATCTTACGCAAGGCTCGGCTCAATCGACTATCTTGGAGCAGATAACCACGAATACCGGCGCGATCGTCGTGCTCGTGGATCCGAATCCGAACAACTTGCGGCAGACGCTCGATACGGTAACCGGTAGGCTCGAACTCGAATGGCCGACTGGTTGGGTCCTTGAGTCTTCAACCGACCTTTCAACGTGGACGGACGTGAACGGCGCCCAATCGCCGCTTCTTCTCCCTGCGGAATCAACATTGCCGACATTTTGGCGGATCCGAGAGGTCACTCCCTGAGGTTAACGAGATTGATCGCAGTCGAATCGGATATCCGGAGGTTAATAGTATGAAGAAAGCGAATCTTGCCGTGACTACACCCGTGAAATCACCTCATGGCTTAGGTGGTATCGGGCTAAAAAAAAGAGAAAATCAGATATGCGATCCAATTATCCTAATACGATTATTCCGATTGTGGTAGAGTGGTCCTCGACACGGAGTTCCGTGAGGAGGCCAATCCGTAAAGATTACCAATTTTAGAAACTTGAATATTAGATTTTGAGAGTGTTTACTTCAAGCAACCCTAGTTATTTCGAAATATGAAGAGAAAAAGTAATTCCAAAATGCTTTTCTCGGCCTTGATTGCCCTGAGTCTTTTCGGGTCGATTGCTAAAGGTCAGGAAGTGTATTCGCAGATTGTGGGAGCAATCGCCATCGATCTGCCAGCGGAAAGCGATGTAATCGTCGCGTTTCCATTTAAACAATCAGCGGAGTTTCGTGGAGTCATCGACTCGACGCTTGACAACGGACAACTCCATTTGGTGGTGGCCACTGATTCGCTGACAAACGCCGCATTCGATGCCGTCTCGGGCAACGCGACCCATTACGTCGTCATCGAATCGGGAGCTCAGGAAGGCAACCATATCGACATCTCAGCTAACACCGCTTCGCAGATCACTCTGGCGGGAGGTAGTTTGGCCGGTTTAGCCGCCAATGACGAGATTGCGGTGTATCCCCATTGGACCTTGAGTTCCGCTTTTCCTCTTGGCGTAGCGAATAACGAGGAAACCGAGCCGGGCTTGCGAAAAATCGAAGTCATCATTCCCGAGGCCACATCGGAGGAGGGGAACATGATACCTCAAGGAATTTTCTATTTCTACAATGGCGGATGGCGCGAGGTTGGTGAAGGGCTGAATTCGAGTGCTGATGGCATTGTCCTGAATCCGGGACGAGCGTTTGTTATTCGCAATAACGATGCGGACGAGATGACAGCCCTCGTTTATGGCGAAGTGATTGACTCGCCGATCGCGATTCCTCTGAGCGAATCAGACACGTATGCGTCGGATAATTTTATTGGACTGAACCGTCCGCTCGCGATCGCGCTCAATGATCTTGGGCTGACGACCGGCGGAGTCTTCACTGTGACGACTGATGCTGGGGATCCGCAGGACATGCTGCTTGTTTATTCGCAAACGGCGACCGGAAAGAACAAACAGCCGGTAGCCTCTTACTACTACTTCAATGGTGCTTGGAGAGAATTAAGCGCCGGATCAGGCGTGGATAAGGGAGGGGATTTAATCCAGCCCGGAATGGGACTCGCGATTCGCAAGGTAATGGTGGGTTCAAACCCACAGGACTCTAACTGGGTAAATGAATGGGATCTGCCACAATGAATATGAAAAATCTAACTACTTTAGGAATACTTTCTCTAGTCTTCGCGACTAGTTCATGGGCATCTGTATTTTTCACGGTAGACGTGGGAAGCCTTCAAGACGAGAACGGTGACGCTCTCGTAGGGGAAGGAATGCTGTATCTAATCTCGAGTACTACTGATGATGCGTTCTCCTTGCCGGTCGATGGAGCTATTATCGGAGCTGGAAGCGATGACGAAATCGTTGCCTTTTGGGACTTGAGCGCGGA
This sequence comes from Opitutales bacterium, assembly GCA_021772595.1. Lineage (GTDB taxonomy): Bacteria > Verrucomicrobiota > Verrucomicrobiia > Opitutales > Opitutaceae > Pelagisphaera. The sequence continues at coordinate 134 of JAJFLS010000164.1, read as the reverse complement.
ATCCTCCGGCGGCGGCGAGTATATCGTCAGCTCTGGAGAAGTTCCCTTCGGGGGCGCTTGGGCTGCGGGCAATCATCTCGCGATTCTTTGGTTTCCAAATCTCACGCCTGGGAATCAAGTCCCAGTTGCAGGAG
>JAJFLS010000163.1 GCA_021772595.1 Opitutales bacterium | reverse complement strand
ATCGACGTCGCCTATTGGAACGTCGAGTTGGAGAGCTAGGGCAAGAGCGTCTCGTTTTGTGGCGTTGATCCTGAACCGCTTTAAGGAACTGCGAATGAACGCTGATGGATTTTCCCGAAGAGTATTATAACAGGATGCGGTCGTGCCTACCTTGCTTGATCTCGCTCCGCGAGAGCATGATGAAACTAGGTTTAAATTTAGAGCAGAGTCTCATGATTCGCGAAAATTTACGTTTATTCGCGGTTCAATAGGTTTTCGCGCTCCGCGTTGGCGGGCGTCAAGCTAGCGGCATTTCGACGCGTAGGGTGGCGCCTTGGCTGCTGGATACGGAGACGGTGATGTCGCCGCGATGGGAGCGGAGGATTCGCTTGACGATCGAGAGTCCGAGGCCCGTTCCTTCGGGCTTGTCGGTTAGGAATGACTCGAAGATCTGATCTTGAATATTCTCTGGGATGCCGACGCCAGTATCCGCGAAGTAGATCGCCAATCGTTGCTTGTCCGACTCGCCTTCGACTGTCGTTGTTATAGTGAGGCTTCCTCCATCGGGCATGGCTTGAGCCGCGTTGATGATGATATTCAGAAAAACCTGTTGGAGCTGGCCCTTGTTGCCGTAGATTACGAGGGACGGACTGGCTTCCTTGTAGCGCAGTTCGATTCGCTGCTGCTGCATTTTGAGGCGGACGAGCAGGAGCGTGTCCTGGATCAATTCGTCCACAGAGCAATTTGAATACAGGCTTTCCGGCGCTTTGCTGAAGGATAATACTTTGGACACGATTTCCTCGAGCTGGTTGATTTTCTCTTCGATTATTTGCGTATCCTTTTTTCGGGGATCGCCGTCGTCGTAGTGCAATCCGAGTGAGCCGAAGAGCAGTTTGATGACAGTCAGCGGATTTCTAATCTCGTGAGCGATTTCAGCTGAGAGCAGGCCGAGGGTCGTGAGCCGTTCGCTTTTGCGGAGCAGGTCCTCGCTGTTGAAGACTCGGGCGTAGAGATCCGCATTTTGGGCGGCCACGGCGGAGAGAGAGGCGAAGGCTTGGAGCAGCCGTTTCTCGTCGTTGGAAAATCGGTGGCGCGTGCGGGTGAACACGTTGATGACTCCGATGACTTTGCTTTCGTACATCATGGGAGTGGACAGGCAGGAAACCGCGTCCGCCATTTGCGGGGCGTCTTTCAGGTCGAAGTAGTCTTGCGTCGTTATGTCGAGGAATTCGGTCTGCTTGCGGGTCTTTATCGCGGGGGCGCTCATGCTTTCGTCCAGCCGCAGTGTTTCGATCTTCGATCGGTATTCTGGATGAGGGGGCTTCACTGCTTGGACGGAGACGCATTCCTTGCTTTCGTCGTAGAGCTGCAGTGTGGCCATGCTCGAAACGGTTAGGTCGAGGGCGGACTCGGTGATGCTTCCCCAAAGGCTTTGTAGCTCGAGTTTGGATACGACGATCTGGCCGACGTCGAAAAGCGCTTTGAGCTGATCGGATTGATCGACGAGCTGGCGCTGGCGCCATATGCAGAGGAGCGAGCGGGTCGCTTCGTCCGTAATCGATTTGAGGCGTTCGAGGTCTCGCTGCTCAAACCAGCCGACCTTGTCCGAGTCCACATCGACCACGCCGATGATCTGTCCTTCGGATATCATCGGAGTGGCGATCTTGCAGCGGACGTTTTCGATCAAGTTGATGTAGCGCTTTTCCTCGCGGACGTCTGAAGCTAGAATCGCTTCGCCTTTGAAGGCGACTTGTCCAATGAGCCCTTTCCCGATGTGAATGGAGAGCTCCTTCAGGTTTTCGGGGTAGCCCAGGGCATGCTCTTTTTCGAGAAGTCCAGTGTCGGGGCTTATGAGTGAAATCGAAGCTGACGAAGGGAGAAAGAGCCGCTGGATCTCCACCATGATAGATTGGAAGGCTTGTCGCACATCCAAGGCGGAGCTGCTCAATCGGCTGATTCGGTAGAGGCTCAGCAGGAGTTCGGGGTCGTTGACCAGGCTTTTGTCACTCGTTTCGGACATGGTGTGAAGAGGTGAGACTTAGGTGTCTATGCGGGAATAGACGCCTCCTCCTAAAAGGCGTTCGCCGTCGTAGAGAGCCAGGACCTGGCCGAGGGCCAGGGCGCGTTGGGGGTCTTTGAATGAAACTTCGACCGAGTCTTCGCCAGCGCGTTCGTAGCGGATTGGCACGCGTGGATCGCGGTAGCGGACTTTCGCTTCGAGTTCTCCGTCCGTGAGGATGGGTGGCCCAGTGAAACTGAGATTGGTGATTTTGCAGGACGTGGCGTAGAGGCCGGGCGCCTGGTGGTCTTCGAAGGCGATGAGGAGGGCGTTGCGCGTCTGGTCTTTCCCGACCACGACGTAGTTCTGGTTATCGGTGTTGGAGGGGATGCCGATGCCTTTTCGCTGGCCGATGGTAAAGTAGTGAAGGCCCTTGTGTTCGCCGAGAATCTGATCGTCGGTGGCGCGGATGATGGGCCCGGGTCGGTCGGGAACGTACTCCCTGAGGAAGTCCTGCATTTTGATATTTCCGATGAAGCAGATTCCCTGGCTGTCTTTCTTGTCGGCATTGGGGAGGGCGGCGTTTCGGGCGATCGCGCGCAGTTCCTGCTTCTTTAGGTGGCCAATCGGGAAACTCGCTCGCTCGACCTGTTCGGGCTTCATGAGAGCGAGGAAATAGGTCTGGTCTTTATCCGTGTCGATGCCTTCCAGGATGGCGAGGCCGTCGGAGGCCTGCTCGATTCGGGCGTAGTGTCCGGTGGCGACGGCGTCGAAGCCGTTCGCGATGGCGTAGTCGAGAAAGACTCCGAATTTGATTTCGCGATTGCACATGACATCCGGGTTGGGGGTGATGCCGGATCGGTAGCCTTCGAGGAGATAGTCCACGATTCGCTCGCGGTAGTCTTTCATCAGATTAACGACTCGAAAAGGGATGCCGAGGGTGTCCGCGACGGCGTTGGCGTCTTCGATATCCTGCTGCCAAGGGCAGTCGCCCAGGATTTCGTCTTCGTTGATCCAATTCTTCATGTAGGCGCCCTCGATGTCGTAACCTTGCTCTTTGAGGAGCAGGGCGGCGACGCTGCTGTCGACGCCTCCAGACATGGCGATAAGGATCTTTTTCACGAGCCCACTCATGCAGGGAGCGCGTTTGGTCGCAAGCTTGTAAGCAGGCTTCCAAATTCAAGAAAACTAGGTCGAACCCTAATTTATAAAGGCCTTGCTGGAGCCGATTTATAGGGAATCGAGACCGGGCTGGCATTTTGAAAACGAATCGCCTAGAACGCTCTTCGACCCCTCATGACCCCAGAAAGTTTTACAAAGGAATTGGAAGGAATTCTCGGCGATTCACTCCTGACCGTCGCGTTGTACGGATCGGCGGCGGTGGGCGAGCGTTCAGAGAGATACTCGGACTACAACCTGCTTGTGGTGTGCGCCCGACTCGGTTTCGAGGAGTTGAGCAGCATCCGCCCTTTGTCGAGAAATTGGGCTGATCTGGGTAATCCGCCTCCATTGCTTTTCACCTGGGATCGGCTCAAAAATTCGTCGGACGTCTTTCCTATCGAGCTGCTGGACATCAAGGAAAAACATCTAATGCTACATGGGGAAGATGTGCTGAAGCATCTGCCAATCAGCCAGGCCAATCTGCGGTACCAGCTCGAGCATGAGCTGAAGGGGAAGCTGATCCAGTTGAGGGAAGGCTATTTGCTGACCGACGGATCGGATGGCGAAGTGGCGGAGCTGATGATGGCGACGCTGTCGACCTTCCAGATTTTGCTGAGAGCGCTGCTCCGTTTTTTCGAAGTGGAAGTCCCGCTGCGCAAGCGAGAAGCGGTGAGACGTCTTTCGACTCACACGCCCTTCGCGTTGACCATTTTCGATGAGCTCGACGAGCTTAAGAATGGGAAGATGGATTTGGACTTGGTGAACGTTCCTGAATTGTTCCAGTCCTATGTCGAGACAGTGGAGAATGCGGCGGATCTGGTGAACCGGATTGGCCGGCGTAAAGGGTAGGCATTCGGCAGCCGCCTGACAATGGATTGGCGGGAAAATGGTTTCCTGGCTTGTCTTGTGTCGCCAATTGAATTTGTGCTGGTAGTCCTCCGGTTGTACTAGTTCATGTCTCCCTCCGAAACGCATCGCATCTCCAAGGCATTTCTCACT
>JAJFLS010000162.1 GCA_021772595.1 Opitutales bacterium | reverse complement strand
GCTCCCTGAAGCGGATTGTAGTGACCGTATTCCTCGTCATTGTCCGCTTCCGACTTCGCTCGGTATTTGTCGACCAGCGCTTCCTCCTCCATCTCGGGACGGTGGATGGAGTTGTGGCTGATGTAGCAGAAAAACGGCCGTTCTCGGTTCTTCTCGATAAAGGCAAGCGCTCGGTCGGTGATTTCCTTGACGTGATGCCAATCCGACTGGTTCGGATCCTTGGGCTCATCCGGTTTCTTCGTCGTCAACACGTCTTCGAATCCCTGAGAACCGGGATCCATCGGGCGACCCAAAACGTATTCCTTGTCCTTGTTCAAATGCCATTTCCCGAAATGGCCCGACACGTATCCCGCCGTCTTCAATACCTCCGGTATAGTCACTTCCGACAGTGGAAGAAACGGAGTCCAATCCGGCGTTTTGAGCTTCGCGTATTCAGGATCCCTACCCTTTATAAAATCAGTGAGATGCAAGCGGGCCGGATACTTTCCAGTCATGATGCTCGCCCGCGCCGGCGAACAAATCGCGGCAGCGACATAGGCATCCGTAAACCGCATTCCCTCAGCCGCCAATCCATCGATATGCGGCGTTTCGTAAAACGTCGCCCCGTAGGCGCCGATCTGATGCCAGCCCAAATCATCCGCCAAGATGAAAACGATGTTCGGCTTCGATTTGGAACCGCTCGAACATCCCGCCAACACAAGCGCCGCGATAGCAATCACAACGCCTATCGAGCCTCTTATGCATGCTTTCGTTTTCATGATCGTAAAACTTGCTTCCCAAATCCATTGCCGCACGCGTCTCCCTCATTTGGACCAGGGGGAAACGCATCTCGAGCAAATGAACTGGAGCTGGGCCAAACCTACCAGGGAAGAATCCACGAGCAATCGTCATCACTAATAGGATTTGTCAAAATTCTTGTCTTATTTCGCACATGCCCGCTTACAGGACAGTCAGTCTATTCGCGCGATTTCGCAGAGAGGGTATTCGAAAGTGGACTCCTCGGAATCGCAATAGTATCGAGAACCTAATTACGAGAACGTTCTCGACCCACCATCGAAATTGTTCGAGCCTATTTTCGAGCGACGAGGGAGCAACGCCTAGCCAAACGATCTAATTCATTTCATGAACATCGACTCGCACCAGCACTTTTGGAGATACAACGAAACGGACTTCCCATGGATCACGGACGCCCTCGCGAAGATCAAGCGCGACTTCCTCCCAGCTGATCTAGCTCCCCTGCATCAGGCGAGCGGAATCGACGGCAGCATCGCCGTCCAAGCACGCCAATCTCTGGAGGAAACGAGCTGGCTGCTCGAATTAGCCGACGAGAACGAATCGATTCGCGGCGTCGTCGGCTGGCTCCCGTTTTGCGATTCCCAAATCGACTCCGCGCTCGAACGGTTCGCCTCGCGCCCCAAGCTCGTCGGCGCGCGCCACATCATCCACGACGAGCCCGACGACGCGTTCATTCTGAGAGACGACTTCAACGCAGGCATTCGAAAGCTCGCGGCACACGATCTCGTCTATGACATACTGATATTCGAAAAGCATCTGCCCGCGACCATCGAGTTCGTCGATCGGCACCCCGATATTCCATTCGTGGTCGACCATATCGCCAAACCGAAGATCCGTCCCGGCAACTTTGACCAAGCCTGGCGGACCAACATCCTCGAACTCGCTCGCCGTCAAAACGTCGCCTGCAAAGTCTCCGGCATGGCCACCGAGGTCGAGGGACCCGCTTGGGACTACGAGCTCCTGCGGCCCTATTTCGAAACCGTCCTTGAAGCCTTCGGCCACGACCGGCTACTTTTCGGCTCCGACTGGCCCGTCTGCCTCCTGAAAACCGACTACGCCCGCTGGGTGAAAACTGTCCAAACATTCCTCCAGCCACTCAGCCTCGACGTACAAGCCGCCATCTTCGGCAATAACGCGAGCCGGATCTACAATCTCAGCCGCGCCCCAAACGCTCCGCTCAAGTAGCGGATCCCGCAACAGCGCATAGGCGTCAACTTAACTGAAATCGTCTGAAAACCACGCCGCACTGCGACGTAGCTACGCCGAGACTTCGGCGTGGAATCTGCAATGGAGCCAACTGTTTGGACTTAAGTTGACACCTATGCGCTCCGCGGGACCATAAGGTTCGAGTCTACTGAATCGTGATTTATCCCTTGTCGCACGGTTCTTGCGTCTTTAGTTTCGAAGGCTTGGCTAAGCTGCAATTCGCGAGGTAATTGGTTATGAAAAGAAATATCATCCATCCTGATACCGGTTCGACGCAAACACGGAGGACGTTTCTCAAATCGAGTGGATTAGCTGCGCTCGGAGCATCGGTCCCTTCAACACTGCTGAGTCAGGAATCGGCTCCAAAAAAGCCGAAGAAACTGCGCGTTGGAATTGCCGGCGGCCGATTCGGAAGTAGTTTTGGAGCCTTCAAGCTGCATCCGGACTGCGAGGTCGTTGCGGTGACCGATTTACGACCGAAGCGACTGGAAAGAATGGTGAAGACCTTTGAGTGTACCCACACTTATCCTTCGCTCGAAGAAATGGTGAAGGATCCCAACATCGACGCCATCGCAGTGTTTACTGGCGCGCCGGATCATGTGGATCATGCCACTAAAGTTTTAACACGCGGCAAACATGTTTTGTCTGCAGTTCCAGCCTGCACCGGATCGGTCGAAGAAGGCGAACGGCTCCTGGATGTGGTCGAGACCACTGGCCTCACTTACATGATGGCCGAAACGAGCTACTATCGCGACTATATGATGTCGGCTCGCGATTTTTATAAAAAAGGACTATTAGGCGATATATACTATTTCGAAAGCGCCTATCATCACCCCGGTTTGAAAACGCTCTACTATGAAACGGGAGCCGACGGCGAAAATGGGGACCAATGGAAGAAAGGCCAGCGAACGTGGCGTTACGGATTTCCTCCCGGATATTATTATACGCACAACGCATCCTATCTCTTGGGAATGACGGGCGAGCGACTGGTCGAGGTGTCGTGTACTGGTTGGGGGGATGACGATCCGATCATGAAAGATAACCGGTACAACAACCCTTTCTGGAACTGCTATGCGCAATTCAAGACGGACAAGGGAAATACCGCGCGGATAGATGTTGTCTGGAATTCGCCCGTGAAGGCAGGCCATCCGACGCGTTGGGTTGGCACAATGGCGGGAATCCAAACGAACGGAACCGGGGGTAAAAATTTGAAGACCGAGATCGTTCACCAAAGCCGACAAAAGGGAAATGATGATGTAGGCTATGCCCATGCGACCAATGGTATAGAACCCTACGAGCAAGAAGCCTGGTATAAGCGGGACGATCTATTGCCTCCCGAGCTTCGCATTCCCAGTGGGCATGGAGGTTCGCATAACTTTCTCGTTCATGAATTTGTAGACTCGATTGTGAAGGGAAGGCGGCCGACCATCGATATCTATGAGGCGCTGGCTTACACCATTCCTGGATTGATCGCCCACCAATCGGCTTTGAAGGGCGGCGAGAGGATGAAGATACCGCAATACGAGAGGAAAGGCTGAAGAAAGCGATGAGTGAGCAGAACGACATGAGGAGTCATTTAACGCGAAGAGATTTTGTAAAGCGGGGAGGAATGACCGCGGCAGGGATTTTTGGGGCTTCCGAAATCTTAACGTCAGCTCAAGGGCAAGTATCTCCGAGGCGAGGGAATTCAGATAAGGTGCGCATGGGGATCGCCGGAGGGCGTTTCGGGTTACAATTTCAGTGGCACGAACATCCGGACTGTATTGTTGAAGCGGTTGCCGATCTAATACCGGAGAGACGGACTGCGTTAATGAAAACGTATGGGTGTCCGAAGGCTTATCCTTCACTTGAGGAAATGGTGAAGGATAGGAATATCGATGCCATTGGCATCTTTACGCCTGCGCCCGACCATGTGAAACACGCGAAGCTTGCGATGGAACACGGCAAGCATGTCATCTCTGCCGTGCCGGCAGCTTGCGGCACCCTGGAAGAAGCCTACGAGCTCTTGGATATTGTCGAAAAAACCGGCCTCACCTACATGATGGCCGAGACGAGTTTTTATCAGCAGTTCGCCATATCAGCGCGGAAGTTTTTCGAAGCCGGCAAATTTGGGAACCTTTATCACTGCGAATCGTTTTACCAACACGATGGATTAGAATCGCTCTTTTATAACCCCGATGGATCCAAGACATGGAGGCATGGCTTTCCGCCCATGTACTACCCCACTCACTGCACTGCTCATTTAGTAGGAGTGACAGGTGAAAGTCTTGTCGAAGTATCCTGTCATGGATGGGGCGACGAAGATCCAGTCCTACAGGATAATGTATATAAAAATCCGTTCTGGAATAATACTGCCATGTTTAAAACGGATCGTGGCAACAGCTTCTACTGCAAAGTGTGGTGGAAAGGAGCGCATATGGGAAATGAGAGAGCGGAGTGGATCGGGGATAAAATGAGTTTTTACGGACCAAGCCGGACCTTTTCGTCGCCTCCTGTCATTGTAACCAGAACTGAAGCGAAAGACGCAGATGATGCCGGATTCGCGCGCAGCAAAACCAAGTCCGTTCCGTACGAACAAGTAGAGTGGTTCATGACGGAATTGCTTCCGGAGCCCTTGAGACATAACAGTGGCCATCATGGCTCGCACACTTTCCTGACCCATGAGTTTGTTAGCGCTCTCAAGGAAGGCAGAGCCCCCACGGTCGACGTTTACGAAGCGCTTTCCTACACGGTCCCCGGAATA
>JAJFLS010000161.1 GCA_021772595.1 Opitutales bacterium | reverse complement strand
TGCCGATGCCTTCATAGATATCGAAGACATCGATGCCCTCTAAAGCGAAGGCTCCTTGAGTTGCTTTACTTGCAATCTTGTCGATCCTCTTCACCACGCCACTCGCCAGTTCGGTCTTATCGACTACCAGCGCAAGGTCTTTGGAAGACGGCGGGAACAAGCTGAACGATTGGAATTTGACGCGTTTACGCTCCTTTAGTCGCTCCGGCAAAATACTGAATTCCCCCGCAATTACTTCGCCTTGAATATCCAGATTCTTGATATGAGTCAGATTCATCAATCCCACGCGAGCAGATATGCCGGCTCGCGAATCGTCGACAACCGAGGAGTGCCCTTCTTGCCAAGCGGTGTCGCTCTCTTCAACGGAGCGAATTCCAAAACGACTTAGATCCATCCCGGCAAAATCTGCGATCGTCTCGATGCGCTTCTTGGCAATATAAAAATCATCGGGAGTCCGCTCATTCCAACTACGAGCTCCGCCTTCCGAACATTCGAGAAATCCGACGGAAATCATCTCGACGGTTTTGCCGCCAACCTGACGAAACGTTCGTCCCGTCTCGAAGAAGCGAGTCGCACCGGTTTTCCGCGATTGGTTAAGTCGTAGCGTTTCTAAGATCCCCGGGAGCAAGCTGTGACGCAATTGGGTCTGATCTTCACTGATCGGATTTTTAAGTTCCAGCGCCATCGCGGCGACTTCGCTCGACCAATCCGATTGCTCGCTTTCCGATCGCAGCGTGTAGTTGACCGCCTCGTTGAAATGTTGACCGACAAGATAGGCACCGGATTGGCGCCCGAATTCGGTTATCGGATGATCTCTATCGCCCGTCGCGGTTGCTTTAACCGATCCCGATGGAATCTTGTGCGTGCCATAGAGACGAAGGATTTCCTCAAGCAAATCAATCGGACGATCCAAATCTCCGCGGTAACTTGGAATCGAAACCGTCCACTCCCCGTCGTCGCCAACATTGACCGTCATTTCTAGCAATTCCAGATTCTCCTGGATCTGTTCGTCGGAAATATCGAAGCCCGCTTTTGCGCGGACCCAATCGGGCGAGAGTTTGATTTCGCTCTGCCAAACGGGAGCGCTCCCTGCGATATGAGCGGGCTCGCACACTTCGCCGCCAGCAGTTTCCAAAATAAGCTGAACCGCACGATCCGTCGCGAAACGCAGCGATTTCGGATCGACGCCGCGTTCGAAGCGATAGGAGCTATCGGTTGATAATCCCAATTTCTTGGATACCCAACGAATCTTGGACGGATTGAAATACGCGACCTCAAGAACCAGATTAGTCGTGTCGTCCTTCACTTCGGAATTCTGGCCACCCATCACGCCCGCGACCGCCAAGGAACGTTTCTCGTCGGCAATTACAACCATGCCGCCGGCGAGCTTGCGCTCCTCGTCATCCAAGGTCGTCATGACTTCACCTTCTTCGGCGCGACGAACGAGAATCTTCCCGCCATTGACATCGCGGGCATCGAAGGCGTGCATCGGATTTCCGCATTCGTGGAGAACGAAATTAGTCACGTCGACCACATTATTGATCGGGCGAAGCCCCACCGAGCTCAACAACTCCTGCATCCACGCTGGGCTCGGGCCGATCTTAACCCCTTTGATCACCGTCGCCATGTAGAGCGGACAATCCTCTTCGCAATCGACCGAGACACTCTGAAAAATGTCGTCGCCTTTCGGACGGTCACCCGGCACAGGAAGGTCGTCAGTAAGCGGATACTTAACCTCGCGTTTGTACCAAGCCGCCAGTTCACGCGCGATTCCGATGTGCGAGAGACAGTCCGGACGGTTGGGAGTGACTTCTAAATTATAGACAGTGTCGCTATCGGTCAGAACTTCGTTGATCGGAGTGCCGAGTTCTGGGCGTCCTTCGAGAATCAAGAGACCCGCGGCATCTTCGCCTGCTCCGATTTCCTTGCCCGAGCACATCATGCCGTCGGACTCCACTCCACGCAGCTTCGAACGCTTGATCTTAAAACCGCCCGGCAAACGAGCTCCAGGAAGCGCCACTGGCACACGGTCGCCCACCTTGTAGTTGCTCGCCCCGCACACGATGGATTTCTCGCCGATCTCAACGCCCAAGGCCACACGACAAACGCCCAGCTTGTCCGCGTCGGGATGTTTCTCGCGTTCGAGCACCTCGCCCACAACGACATTCTCCATATCGGGAATCCCCGTCGTTTCGATATCGTCCACCTCGAATCCGAGCAAAGTCAACGAGTCGGCGATCTCCTTCGTACTCTCCGGAAGATCAATATAACGCTTTAGCCAATTGAGTGAAATTTTCATGTCTTAAAGTCAGATTTTCAAACCACAGATGACACAGATATACACAGAATAATTAAAACAATCCCTCATCATCTGTGTATATCTGTGTCATCTGTGGTTATAATTCTTATCCAATTACGCGAATTGATTTAAAAACCGGTGGTCGTTTTGATAGAAGTAGCGAATGTCGTCGATGCCGTAAATGATCATCGCGATGCGCTCGATTCCCATGCCGAATGCGAATCCCGAATACACTTCCGGATCGTAGCCAACGGACGCGAACACATCCGGCTCGACCATTCCGCAACCGGCGATCTCTACCCAGTCACTACCAAGCTTCGCCAGATGGCTCGACGAGAAATCCACCTCGAAACTCGGTTCCGTATAAGGGAAGAAGTGCGGACGAAATCGGGTCGTAGTTCCCTTCCCCAGAAGTTGCTCGAAGAAGTAGTCTAACATCGCCTTGAGGTCGCGAACGGTCACGTTCTTGTCGACGTATAGTCCCTCGACCTGGTGGAAGTTCGCGCTGTGGGTGGCGTCGACGGTGTCGCGGCGGAAACAGCGGCCAGGAGAAATGATGCGGATGGGCGGCTCGCCTTTCAGCATCGTCCGGATTTGCACGGATGAGGTGTGCGTGCGCAGTAGATAGCGTTCGTCCGATTTTTTGGATACGTTCGCGAAGTCCGCGTCGTCCGGCAGATAAAAGGTGTCCTGCAAATCGCGAGCCGGATGATCGGCAGGCGTGTTCAGCGCGTCGAAGCAGTAGTATTCCGTTTCCACTTCCGTGCCTTCGGCGACGGTGAAGCCGATCTGTTTGAAAATGCGGCTGATCTCCTCGCGAACTTGCGTCAGCGGGTGAAAGCTTCCCGGTCCGGCGTCCGGAGACGGAAGCGAGGGATCGATCGCAGGGCCGAGTTTTTCGGCGATCTCCGCTTGCTCGATTGTGCCCATGACATCGTCGTAGACCGCTTGGACTTGCTGCTTCGCCTGATTGATCAGCTTGCCGAATGTGGGGCGATCTTCTTTGGGCACATTGCCCATGCCTTTCATGACCTTGGTCAAGGCGCCGTTTGGGCCGGTGATTTCCGCTTTGAACGCTTCGAAGCCGGCGCGACTGGTCACGGCGCTAACTTTGCTTTTCGCGGCTTCTACGATCTTTTTGAGTTCCTCTTCCATTCTGGTTAAGATGATTTGTTTAACCACGAAATTGACGAAAGAAACGAAATTCGAACTACTCCCCGCCCTTCAATTTTCGTCACAATCGGATTTCTCGTGGTTAATAAAAAAAATGGAGTCCGAGCAGAAACCCGAACTCCATCCATTTAAAGTTGAAAATTGATTGGCCAGGACTTTTCAGCCCTCGCGCCGTATTCGAGCTTTAGGCGGCAGTTTTGGCTTTCAAAGCCTCCTTGGCTTTCTCGACCAAGCCCTTGAAGGCGACTTCGTCTTGGACGGCGAGGTCGGCTAGGATCTTGCGATCGAGCGTGATTTCGGCGGCCTTGAGCCCTTCTTGGAAGCGGCTGTAGTTGATGCCCTCTTGGCGGCACGCAGCGTTGATACGCACGATCCAAAGCTGGCGCATGGTGCGCTTCTTGACGCGACGGTCGCGATAGGCGTACTGCAGCGCGTGCGCTACGGCTTCTTTGGCGTATTTATACAAGCGCGATTTATTGCCGAAGTAGCCCTTGGCTTGCTTCAGCATCTTTTTGCGACGCTTGCGGTATGCGGGTGAATTAGTTGCTCTAGGCATGTTTTACCTTTCTGGTGTTAGATTTCGTCAGGTCGCCTGATTGTTATTTTACCCGCACGAAATAAGTTTTTGTTGTTCAACAATTAAAGACCGTGTGGAAGGCCGCGCATGAGATCTGCTTGGCGGCCTGGAGACACGTGTTTGTCCTTGCCGAGGGAGCGCTTCTGCTTGGTGGTTTTCTGGTGAAGATGGTGACGCGTTCCGGGGGAACGACGCATCAGCTTACCTGTGCCCGTGAGTTTGAAGCGTTTTGCTATGGATTTCTTAGTCTTTTGCATGACTTTTTGGAAAACGGAGAACAAAGATGCAATTCCCCGGCATTGTAAAGGGGAAAGCACGGCAAATTCCGGGAAAGTTTCCGGGGACGACTCTGGCAGGCGAATTCGATTATAGGAGCCTGCTTGCAGGCGATTACCGCCACCACTAGAAATCGCCTGCAAGCAGGCTCCTACAATTGGGCTACCGCTTCTTGTTCGTCCGCTTGCCTTTCACATTCCAGGCGTCGCCGTATTGGAAGCTTCCCGCTGGGATCGTCGAAATGAGCTTGTCACCGCGGGCGAGCGTGCTGGCGTCGAAATCGACCGCTTTGCCGAATGAGAATTTTTCCTGCACCTTCACGATCTCGACGTGGCCGACGACCGTTTCGGTCGATCCGAGAGACAATCCCGTGTCCGGATCGACAAACTCCTCGCCTTTGGAAATCGCCTGGAGTTTATCGCCCACCCCGATCGCTCCTTCGCCGAGATTGATCGCGATTTGTCCGGTAGACGTCACTTGAATCACGCTTCCCTCGGTCGGCTGGAGGCCAATCTGCTTGATGAGCTCGTAGATGCCGGTATTGACGGCGATGATCACGGCCTGCCCGATCGGCGTTTTCGAATAGCCGGAGAACGCGCCGCCCAAAATACCGCTCCCGCCCCATGCAGCTCCCCCGAAACCGAGAGAACTTGAAGACATCGTGACTTGAACTTGCTTCGAAAAAGTGACCTCGCTCGTTTCCGCGTCGATGATTCGAAAGGCCATTTGCACCATCGACTTGGATCCGCCCACCTTCAGGCCGCCCAAAGCGCCGCCAGTGAGGCCGCCGAGGCCGATTTTCCGCCCTTTGAAGTTGGGCTCGTAGGAAGTCACGACCGCTTTGATGAAAGTCTTCGCGCCGAGCACCTTGCCGGTTTTAGCGGCGGATGGCTGAGCGACTCTTCCGGAGGCTCCGAGATCCTGCTCGTCCAGCAAATCATTCAGAACCTGGCGTTCGACGATTCGGAACCGGCCCGTGTGGTTGAGGATGTCGGTGATCATGGCGTCGATCCCGTTGACCGGCACTTGATTGTAATTCGCAGCCGAATAGGTGACTTTTTCGCCGCTTCCGTAACTGATGTTATACGAGTTTGTGGATGAACTGTTCTCGACCGGAAGCACTCCGATGCGCGTTTTGGGGCCGTCATACTTGCCATACTCAACGTCGAGCAGATCTTTGGGAGACGTCACTGCTAGCGGATCGATATCTTCCGGCAACGGAATCAGGTCTCCTTTGATCTTGGCGTATGCGAGGTAGTCGGCGCCTAGCTGCGCGTTTATGAAAATGAAGGAAACAAGGAGGGATAGTACAGTTTTCATGCGGCGTTCAATTTGATGCTGACCCGAATTCCATCGCTAGGATTCACTTAGCGATGCGGTCAATTTATAACTAGAACGGAGGGCGATTTCTGTCACGCCAAAAACGAGGAACCACGCAATTGCGGGCGTGTTTCGTTCTATCTCTCTGTAGCCGCGATCGCGGAAAGCAAACAAGGCCAACCGCGAGCAGCGATCGAGGCTACAATGAGAATCCCTTCTGCAAGCCTGCAGCGACACCCAGAAGACAACCTTCGGACGTCAAAGCTGGAGCCGGCGATGGGACTCGAACCCGCAACCTACTGATTACAAATCAGTTGCTCTACCAATTGAGCTACGCCGGCAATTAAGACAAACTGCGTCAATGATAACGGCTGTCTTCGCTTTCTCTTTAGTATGGTACCCCCCCCGGGAATCGAACCCGGAACAAATAGATTAAGAGTCTACTGCTCTACCAATTGAGCTAGGGAGGCATGCCCCAAAATAAAGAGGCCCCGAAAATCTAGTTTCGCACCCCTATGTCAACCTCGTTTTTCAATGACGACGAATGTAGTGCTCATCTTTTTCTAGCTCCGACTCGAAACCTCGCGCGGATCGATCTCCCAAGGTCGACAAACCGGCCTCGCTCGCGAGTGCAGAAGCCGCCTCTCCTCCATCCTCGGACCGTTTAAATTACAACGTTGCTATTTAAACGGTCGACGGATTGTCGGGGCGTTTTTTCGGACGAGTGCATCGTCTTACAAATTACGTTAATACCTATACAACCAAAGAGCGACCTATTGAAAACCACAGTGAAGATTTTATTAAACCACTGAGGACACTGATACACACTGAGAACTTGGCTCAATTCGATCCTATCAGTGTCCTCAGCGGTTATCATATTCTCAAAGGTCGTTTCAATGATTTGTATGTATGGAACTTTCCAGATGATGCACTAGTCGCTCTGGCTTGGCTTCTAGAAATCTTGCAAGATTCCCTGGCCTACCGGCGACTCTTCGAGAAACCGCTCCCATATCTCGCCGATGAGATAGATCGAACCCGTCACGACGATTGGATGATCGCTGGGCACGTCCATCGAGCAAACGCCTTTCGATGGAAAAAGCGTCGCGACCGTGCTTCGTTTGATCTTTCCCTGGAAATCCGCCGGAACAAATCGTTCGAGCTCTTCGAAGGTAGCCGAGCGAGACTGTTGAGGCATCACGAATGTAATCGAACGCGCGAATCTGGATACGACCGGAATCAACGCCTTCGCCCGGTACTCGCCCATCACTCCCATGATCACGTCCGGCGACGGTGCCGCGTTCGCCGTCAGCTTCGACAGGTTGTCGTCGAGCCAGCGAGCGCCTTCCGCGTTGTGCGACACATCGAAGATTATTTTCCGGTGGGCCAGCATTCGCTCTTCCCAACGGCCTGGCCAATAGACTTTCTTCAACGCGGATTCGCACAGCGGTATTTCCAGGTTGAACCGCTGTTGAACCTGGCGAGCCACCGTCATGGCGATCCCGGCGTTCAGCCGCTGATACCCGCCCGCTAAAGAGGATTCTGGATACGGCTCTCCTAACTCGCCATAATGATCCGCGACGCGAATGAGCTCGCAGCCATATTCTTCACAAATCGCTCGGATCTCGGCCTCCGCCTCGTCTGGGAGCTGGCCGATGACGACTGGACGGCCAGGCTTGATAATTCCCCCTTTTTCGCGAGCTATCTTCCGGTGGGAGTCGCCGAGAATTTCGCAGTGATCCAAGCCGATCGAAGTAATCACCGACACTTCCGGATCCACGACATTGCTCGCGTCCAAACGCCCTCCAAGACCGACTTCTACGATAGCGATGTCGACGTTTTCTCGCTGAAAGTGGAGCATCGCCATTCCAGTCATGAACTCGAAGAAACTCGGATAAAGCTCCGGATTTTTCGCGGCGACCGTCTCCCCGACTTTCATCAGAAACCTCGTGTATTCAAGGATCTGATTCTCCTTCAGAATCGTCCGGTCGATCTGGATACGCTCGCCCTGCCTGACCAAGTGAGGCGATGTCGAAAGTCCGGTCTTATAGCCGTGAGCGCGGAAGATCGATTCCAGCATCGCAGCGGTCGAGCCTTTGCCGTTGGTCCCCGCGATGTGGATTATTGGATACGACCGATGCGGGTCGCCCAGCGCCTTAGCGAAATGCTCCATTCGCTCGATTCCGTAAGTCGAGCCGCGATTCTTCAAAGAGAAGAGCCAATCGCGGGCATCCTCGTAGGTCTTCAGTTCAGGAGCGCGCATCGTGGAATTGAGGAATCGTCAATTATCGGGTTCCTTGTAGGAGCGTGCTTGCAGGCTGATTGTTACAGAGAATCGCCTGCAAGCAGGCTCCTACAGGGAAAGCTCTTACGCCGTTTTCGGCTGCTTGCCGAGATAGAGGGCCGACAGAATGTCGCGGAGACGATCGCGCATTTCTCGGCGATCGACGATCTGGTCGATCAATCCGCGTTCCAACAGAAACTCGGCGGATTGAAAGCCTTCTGGCAGTTCCTCGTTGGTCGTTTCCTTGATCACGCGTCGGCCAGCAAAGCCGATCAATGCTCCCGGTTCCGAAAGGATCACATCGCCGAGAGCCGCGTAACTTGCAGTCACGCCTCCGGTGGTCGGATTGGTCAGAACGGAAATGAACGGTAGTTTCGCTTTCGCCAGCTTGGCCAGCGCGGCGCTCGTCTTGGCCATCTGCATCAGGCTTAATATGCCTTCCTGCATCCGAGCCCCGCCCGAGCACGAAACGACGATGCAAGGGATCTTCTTCTCCAGCGCCCGCTCGATCGCCCGCGTGATCTTCTCGCCTCCGACTGATCCCAGAGAGCCGCCCCCGAAATTGAAATCCATCACCGCGATCGAAACCGGAATGCCGTGGATTTTGCCGAATCCATCGAGTACCGAGTCGTTCATGCCCGTTTTGCCCTGATAGGTGACGAGGCGGTCCTTGTACGCTTTCGAATCCGTGA
>JAJFLS010000017.1 GCA_021772595.1 Opitutales bacterium | reverse complement strand
CGATTCCCCTGTTCATGGTGGCGGGCATGACCATGAATGCGGGAAAAATCACCGATAGGATTTTCGACTTCGCCAATGTATTGGTTGGGCGAATTCCCGGAGGACTGGGCCATGTCAATGTAGTTGCCAGTCTAATTTTTGCAGGCATGTCAGGTTCGGTCCTCGCAGATGTTGCGGGCCTGGGATCCATGGAGGTCAAAGCCATGCGCGAGAAAGGCTACGACGCGAATTTCGCTGTTGGGATCACGCTCGCCTCTTCTGCCATAGGGCCGATCTTGCCGCCCAGTATTCCCATGGTGCTTTTTGGAGTAATTGCGGACGTATCGATCACTGGCCTATTCCTGGGTGGTGTCATACCGGGTCTGCTAATCGCATTGTGTCTGATGGTCTACATTTTCTTTATCGCCCTTAGACGCAATTATTATTCCAGTCATTGGGTGGGGTGGAAAGTAGTTGGAGTCGCAGCTCTTGTATCGATTCCGGCATTACTAACTCCTATCATTATTGTGGGTGGAATGGCTATGGGTATTTTCAGTCCCACTGAAGCGGCAACGGTCGCTGCTGTCTATGCTTTGTTCCTCGCTGCCATCGTATATCGCGATCTATCCTGGAAGCAATTTATGGGAATTTTGGAGGAATCGGCACTATCGACCGCCAAGCTCATGTTCATCATCGCATCGGCCATGCTTTTCGGTTGGGCCTTAACCGTCGGCGAGCTTCCCCAGGCCCTTTCCGAATTTCTCGCTACCACCTTCCACGAAAGATGGAGTTTTCTTTTGGCAGTTATCGTAGTTCTTCTAATTCTGGGAGCGATCATTGAAAATGCCATACTGCTGCTAATTTTGGCTCCGATGCTTCTTCCGATAGCGCAAGAATCCTACGGAATGAATCCCGTTCACCTAGGAGTGGTCATGGTTTTCGCGATTATGATCGGTCAATACACTCCTCCAATGGGACTCTCCTTGTTCGTTATGCGCGACGTCACTCAACTTTCCCTTGGACGGGTATCGATCGCCGTCGCGCCTTTCCTCATTCCCTTGATTGGGGCATTGTTTCTAATGGCGTTCTTTCCCGAAATGGTGCTCTGGCTGCCGCGCCTTTTAGGCTACTAAGTTCTATCCTGATGTTTTCATGAATGATACTTCCCGAAAACCGAATATCCTGATGATCGTTGCGGACGACATGGGCTACGGCGATTTTGGAGCCTTCAATCCAGGAGCCGTGCAAACGCCGAATCTCGATGCCTTGATGGGAGAAGGCATCTGTTTTCGACAACATTATTCCGCATCGCCGATTTGTTCGCCCGCTCGAGCCTCCCTGTTGACCGGTAGGGTGCCCCATCGAACCGGGGCGATTACCCAGCATGAGCTTCACGGTCTCGACAGGATCGCTTTGAGGGAGGTCACCATCGCCGATATGTTTAGCCAATCTGGCTACAAAACAGGTCTTGTCGGCAAATGGCACAACGGCGCCCTAGACCACCGCTTCGAACCCAATGCCCGCGGGTTCGAAGAGTTCGTCGGGTTTTGCGGCGGATGGTCCGATTATTACGATTATTCACTGCGAGTTAATGAAAGCTACCGGCGATCTGACGGGAAGAATATTACTGATGTCTTCACCGATGAAGCCCTCTCCTTCATTAAGCGGCATCGGGATAACCCCTTTTACCTTCAACTCTCCTACAATGCTCCGCACTCCCCATTCCAAGCTCCCGAAGAGCTGGTAGAAAAGTATCGAGCGAAAGGCTTCAACCGCGTCACGGCTACGACCTACGCGATGATCGAAACCATGGACCAGGGGATCGGGCGTATTCTTCAGTATCTTGAAGACGCTCAGCTTTCCGAGAATACGATTGTACTTTTTACAAGCGATAATGGGCCCGCCTTCTTCAATCCACCCTACATGCTCGAGCCGGGAGAGGATACTTTTAATGAACGGTTCAATTGCGGTATGCGTGGGAGCAAAGGATGGATTTATGAGGGAGGTATTCGAGTGCCCATGATCGTACGTTTTCCCGGACGCATTTCTGCGGGACAGATGAACGACGATCTCGTCCACTTCACTGACTGGTTGCCTACGCTCATCGGTCTTACGGGAATCGACCGTTTAGAAGGGCCCGCTTTCGATGGTCACGACCTTTCGCCGATGATGCTCGGAGGGAGCGTCAATATCGAGCCTAGAAGGTTCTGGCAATGGAACTTCTATATTCCGAACATCGGTACCAACGCGGCCATGCGCGATGGCGACTGGAAGCTCGTCCGTCCCATGATTTCGGGTACGCGCTTTTTCAGTAAAGAGTTGTACGTGAGCGAAGAGGACGAACTCAGGACAAAGGCCTTTGTCGAAGCCGACCAAAAGCACAAAAGGGACCCGCGTTCCATTTCCGAGTTGCTCCCTGTTCCTCGTGTCAATCTTCCTGAACCTGAGGCGCCCGAACTCTATAATATCGCTATCGATCCCGGTGAGGAAACGGACTTGGCCGAAGTTCATCCGGAAAGAACGAGTCGGATGCTGGGTTGTCTTGAGACGTGGTTCGAGGATGCGGAAGCGGAACGGATGACCATTCCGGGTGCATTGAGAGACTAAGGACATGGCAGATTTTCCTTACTGAAGATGCATGCCTTTTATTCGAACGAGGCGATACCTCTCAACGTATCGAGTACTTACGCTTTAGGGACTCAAGCAGAACGGCAAGCTCTTTATCGCGAAGGGGACGATCATAGAGAAGGAAGCGACTGCAATCTTATCCTGATTGGTATTTGCGAAGCGCTAGGATGGGCGCTTACAAAAAGCAGGCATTGGTTGCGAGCGCTGTGGTAATTCGTTATTTAACAGAACGCAATATTCGTATAGGCATTTCTATTTCTTCTAAGTCGCAATCTGTTTCGTGGCCTTATTTTACCTCTCGGCGGGTTTGCCACATGGCTAGGTTGATTTTGAGATCGCCTTGGCCGACGGGTTTGGCGTTGGCGCTGGGGATTAGCGGTATTGGATTTCTGAAAAAGCCTATGGGACGCACGTTTTTGCCGGGGTGTTCTAGGCCGTCGCCGACGTCTTCGCGGGCGGCGTCCATGAGAGCCATCAGGCGTCGGGCGATTTTCGGTTTCTGCTCGATCAGGTTCGTCGTTTCGCTGATGTCATTGTGAAGCTGATACAGGGCTGGTTTTCCTTGATCGCCTTTCAGATGGAGCTTCCACGCGCCGCTGCGCACGGCGTCCAGATTGTTTGAGCGGTAGTAGTAAAACGCGTTGTATCCAGATTGCGCTCCTAGTTGATTTGAAAGCAGTGGCCAGATGTCATGGCCGTCGATGACGCGGTCGGTCGGGGCGGATGTTCCTGCGAGGCGCGCTAGGGTGGGGAGCAGATCCATAGTGCTGGCGATTTCGTCGCAGTTGGATCCTGCGGGGATGCGGCCGGGCCAGCGAACCACGCAAGGTTCGCGCATGCCACCTTCGAAGGTGCTTCCTTTCTTGCCGCGCAGCGGGTCCGCGATTCCCACTGCCGGGCCGTTGTCGGAGGTGAACAGCACGAGGGTGTCGTCGTCGATGTCCAGCTGTTTCAGCGTCTTGAGGATCTCGCCGACCGACCAGTCGATTTCCTCGATGGCGTCTCCGAGGATTCCGTTTTGGCTCTTGTCCTTGAAATCCGGTCCCGCGTGGAGCGGCCTGTGCACCATGACGTGCGGCATGTAGAGGAAGAATGGGCCTTCCTTGTTCGCTTTGATGAACTGTACGGCTTCACGGGTTAGGTCACCGGTGATCGTGGATTGGTCGGTTACTTCGCCCACGACATTTTCGCCTCGCATGAGGGGCAAGGGTGGGAAGTTGCGATTTTTACCTGTGTTCCCGGGAATCATGTCGTTGGAATAGGGCGTTCCGTAATAGACGTCGAAGCCGTGCCGCGTCGGCAGAAACGGCAGCTGGTCGCCGAGATGCCATTTACCGACGCAGGCGGTCGCGTAGTCGCGATCCTTCAAGACTTCCGCGATCGTTTTCTCGTCTGGATTGATGCCGTGCTTGTCGCCCGGCATCAGGACGGGATGCCAAGTGCCGTGCATGAGCCCGACGCGTTTCGGATAGCATCCGGTTATGAGAGCCGCGCGCGATTGGGTGCACAAGGGCGCGGCGTAGAAGCTTGTCAGGCGCATGCCTTCCTCGGCCATGCGGTCGAGAT
>JAJFLS010000160.1 GCA_021772595.1 Opitutales bacterium | reverse complement strand
CATCATCTTCGTCTTCGTCTTAATCTTCGTTATCGTCTTAATCTGAAGCGTTGGAAGATGACGACGAAGACAAGGACGATGATATCAAATTGGGTGACAGAAATAGTCGCACGCACGAGCACAGCTCCCTAACAAGAAGTGTTGATCAAATAGGACTTCCTCTGTTCAATCCAAATCATGCTCCCCTCTCAACCTAGTCGCCGCCGTTTTCTCCAGATTGCCTCCGCCCTTGGCGTAGGCAGCATTCTATCCTCCATGGCGAACGCGGAAATCGCCCCGTCGCATCCTCTTAAAGGACGCCTCTACAAGACGCTGAAGATCAATATGATCAAGACTCCCGGCACTTTGACCGAACGGTTTCTCATCGCAAAAGCGGCCGGTTTCCAAGGTGTCGAAATGAACTCGCCGGGAATGGACGTCGAAGAAACCCGACAGGCGATCGCCGCGTCCGGGCTACCGGTTGACGGCACCGTCTGCAGCACTCACTGGAAAGTACGGCACTCGAGTCCCGATGCCGCCGTTCGCATTCAAGCCTTGCACAATCTCAAACAGGCGATCCGAGACACCCACGCCGTAGGCGGACACACCGTGCTCCTGGTGATCGGAAAAGGAGAGGACGGACCCGAATCCGAAATCTGGCCCCGCTCCATGGAAAACATCCGGCAAGCCCTTCCCTTGGCGGCTGAGCTCGGAATCGCCATCGTCATCGAAAACGTCTGGAACCAGTTCCTGTACAATCACGACGGAGACTCGAATCAATCTGCGAGCTCCTTCGCCCGCTACGTGGACGAATTTCAATCCCCTTGGGTCGGCATGCAGCTCGACATCGGAAACCACTGGAAATACGGCGCCATGGGCGACTGGATTCGCCAACTCGGCAAACGCGTCATAAAGCTAGATGTGAAAGGCTTCTCTCGCGAAGAAGGCAAATTCACCCAAATCGGAGAAGGCGAAATCGACTTCGCCGACGTCCGAAAAGCGCTATTGGAAATCAACTACCACGGCTGGGTCGCCGCAGAAGTAAAAGGCGGAGATCTCGCCGAACTAAAAAAGATCTCCAACCAAATGGACCGCGCCTTCGGCCTGTAGGAAACTGCAAGCAGACGAAGAGGATTCCCTTGAGAATTTTTGTCATCGCTCTCTGCGTTCGCTAGTGCATCGACTTATAAATCACGTTAATACCCATACAATCAAAGAGCGATCTATTGAAAACCACAGCGAAGATTTTGTTAAACCACTGAGGACACTGATAACACTGAGATCTTGGCTCAATTCGAGCATATCAGTGTTCATCAGTGTCCTCAGTGGTTATCATATTCTCAAAGGTCGTTTCAATGATTTGTATGCATGGAACTTTCGAGATGATGCGCGAGTTCCTTCTCCCGCTTAGCGTGATCAGGAAATAAGTTTCTGCTTCCGTCTACGCGCTGCTACGCCGAGACAAGCCGCTGAAAAAGGCGCGACCACGTGGGATTTGTAGGAGCCTGCTTGCAGGCGATTTGCTTTGCCAAGCCCAGTTAAACAATCGCCTGCAAGCAGGCTCCTACATTTGAAAAAACACGGTAATTTGACGCCCATGCGTTGAGTGGGACCAGCTCTACTATTTTTCATCCGTGTAGATCCGTGTCATCCGTGGGCAAAAAACAAATACTCCATGTGCGTTCATCTGGATAATCTGCGGGCAATTTCCCCACAGTCCCTACCCTCAGCTCGCCTTCCAATCGATCAAGTCGATTTGAAGAATCTTCTGCCACCCGAATGAATTCCATGCGAGTCGATAGGCGATATCGACGGGCGTATTCAATTTCGGTATACGATCGGCCATATTCCAAGCGACTCCTTGAATAGAACGCTTTTTGCAATCCGAAAGTGAAAAGCGAAAGTGCGTATCCTTGAACACCTTGGGGCGCTGTCTGAAAACCACTTTCTTCGTCGCGAATATCGGTTCCGGATTTTGCTGGCCGAACGGCTCGATCAGCGCGATCTCACTCATCAGCCCAGGTCCCACATCGTCTAGATCTATAAACGTCGAAATCTCCAGCGCCTTATCCATCTGATGCGTATCCATAAACGCCTTCACCGCCTTGTCGAAATTGACTCGAAACTCGGCTACGCGATCAGCTAATATGGAGATGCCTACGGCCATAGGATGTCCGCCCCAGCTTTCTAATCGTTCGGAAAATCCGCCCAGTACTTCAACCAGATCCACGCCGGCGACGCTTCGCCCGGATCCTTTCGCGAGCGCTCCTTCCTGGCCAAGCACGATCGTCGGTCGCCCATACGCTCGCGATAGGCGACTCGCCACGATCCCGACCACGCCCGGATGCCAATCTGCTCCGTAAACAACCAGTCCTCTGCTTTCCAATTGTCCATTCTCAACCTGTTGCTTCGCTTCCTCGGCAATGCGTTTCTCGATCTCCCGACGCTCCCGATTGAACGAATCCAGTTTCAGCGAAGTCTCCATGCAATAGCTCGAGTCTTCGCTGAGCAAAAGCTCCACGGCCAGCGCTGCGTCCGCCAGTCGCCCGCTCGCGTTGATTCGAGGGCCGATCTTGAACGCGACATCCACCGCATTCACGCCGTGACTCGCGGTCATCCCGGAAACATCCATCAGACTCTGCAATCCCTTTCGTTTCGTTTTCGAAAGCGTATTGAGACCCACCCGAGTAAACGTCCGATTCTCGTGAATAAGCGGCACGAGATCCGCGAGCGTCCCCATAGAAACTAAATCGAGGTACTCGCGAAGCGTGATGTCGAAAGCCCGCTGATCGCCCTGCTCTCGTCGAAGCTTGAGAATCCCATGGGCCAATTTGAAAACGAGCCCAACCGTGCACAAACGCCAGGCTTCGTTGCGCTCATCGCCCCGCACATGCGGATTCACAAGCAAGGCCTTTTCGGGCAACGGCCGCTTGGATTGGTGGTGATCCACGATCACAAGATCACAGTCTTTCGACAGAATATACTCCGCCTCTTCAATCGAATTGGTACCGCAGTCGAGCGCGATAAACAAATCCGCCGCTTCGCCGCAATCCATGGCTCGCTCCGCCGCGAGTTGAGACAAGCCATAGCCTTCCTTCAAACGCAACGGCACTATAAAACTCGGGAACGTATCGAACTTCTGGAGTATATCCACGAGCAGCGTCGTGCTCGTGACGCCATCGACATCGTAGTCGCCGCATATGACGACCCGCTGTCCATTGTCGATCGCGTGGCAAATCCTCTGCGCGGCTTCCTTAAGGTTCGGGATCTCGAACGGGCAGGCGATCTCGCTCAATTTCGGATGTAAGAATCGACGAGCCTCTTCCGGGTCGATAAATCCGAGCCGGGCGACGAGCTCGGCGACAGCATCGCCGACTTGAAGCTGCTTTCGTAAAGTCCCTACTATCTTAGACGGAGGCGGATTGTATTCCCAAATCGTCAAGACGGATATTAGCTACCCTCCTTGACTTCCTTCACCCCTGCTTGCCATTCGTACTCAGGCGCAACGTCGTGACTCTTCTCGACGCTACGGCGATCGCCCTTGTGCCACCAAAAGAAGATCGGGCTCGCGATGAATATCGAAGAGAAGGTACCGGTTATGATACCGATCATGAAAGTGAAAGCGATGTCGTTGATGACGCCTGTGCCGAAAAACCAGAGCGAACCCGCGGCCAGCAACGTCGTCATACTTGTGAGCAACGAACGAGACAGCACCGCGTTCAAAGCGAGGTTCACGATATCGTAGAGCTTCGCCGTCGGCTTGAGCTGCAATTCTTCGCGTATCCGGTCAAACACGACGATCGTATCGTTGAGCGAATAACCGACAATCAACAGAATCGCCGCGATCATCGGAGCCGTGAACTGATGCCCCGGCACGAGAACGAATACGCCAATCGTCAGCAAGATATCGTGAATCGTCGCCACAATCGCGCCAATGCCATAACCTATCTCGAAGCGAACCGCGATATAGAGCAAAATCAACCCAAGCGACAAACCGATAGCGTAAAGCGCATTCTTCTGAATTTCCCCTCCAACGGATGGGCCGATCACGTTCTTGCCATCGACCGTTAGGCCGGCCGCAGGAAATGATTGCTGCAATGCCTCAACGACTCCTTCGCCCATTTCGAACGGCGTTTGAACCTTAAGAACTTCCGCGCCTCCGCCAAGCGGCGACACGTACTGCACGCTCACTTCGCCCAAATTCTGCTCAACAGCCAGATTAACGATATCCGATTCTTCGATACGCGTTTGGAACGATAGCGAAACCTCGTCGCCACCGGTAAAGTCGATTCCGAATATGGAATCCCATTTTATAAACAACGCGATAATCCCAATAAGGACCAGCGACCAAGATGAGGCGAATGCAGGCAAACGGAATTTCAGGAAAGAGATCTTCGGTTTGTTCACGATAGACAGCATCGGGAACTTTTTCATGAGATTAGTTTCGATCAGCAATTCGAGTAGCAGTCGACTTACCACTAAAGCGCAGAACATCGTGGTTATCACTCCGATCGCCAGCGTCAGGCCGAAACCTTTTACCGGACCAGTGCCGAGGTAAAACATGACCAGCGCGACCAAAAAGGTCGTCACGTTCGCATCGAAGATCGTGGAGAACACCTTATCGAATCCGCCCAGCAGCGCGGATTTCAGCGTCTTGCCGGCTCGCAGCTCTTCGCGAATACGCTCGAAAATAAGGATGTTCGCATCCACCGCCATACCAATAGTGAGAATCACACCCGCGATTCCCGGTAACGTCAGCGTAGCGCCAACGCTCGCCAATGCGCCTAGAACAATCACAAGATTGAGAACTACCGTCGTCAACGCGATCACGCCACCCACCATGTAATAGGTTAGCATGAAAGCGGCGACCAACGAAACGCCCCAATAGGCCGCCTTCTTGCCGGAATCAACGGCGGTCTCCGCCAGCGTTGGGCCGACTTCGTAAAGCTCCGCGACCGCGAGACTAAACTCGAGCGGGTTGTTCAACACATTAGCGAGTTCAACAGCTTCCCGTTGCGTGAAACTACCGGAAATCGACGCATTTCCATAAATCGGCTCGTTCACGTTCGGAGCCGAGTAGAGTTTGCCGTCCAAAACAATCGCCAATCTTCCAGGCGGATTCCCTTGAGTCGGTGCCAGCTTGCTCGTGAGATCGCCAAAGCGACTCGAACCCTCGCTGTCGAAACTAAGCGAAATCTCATAGCCGCCCACCGAATTCTGGACCGCGTTTGCCTTATCCACGTACTTACCGGTCAACGCAGGAAATTTATTAATGTATAGAGTCTCCTCGAAAACTTGGTCTCCACTTTCGCGCGAAAGCGTCATCGCCTCGTAGCCGAAAGGCACAGGATCGATTCCCGGCCGATCAGTCCGGTGCACTTCGCGGAAATCCAGGCGCGCCGGGCGTTTGATGTCATCGAGTACTTCCGGGTTGTCCTTCAGGCTGATGCCCGCGATCTGCACTTCGATTCGCTCGTCCCCAATTGACCGAACAATCGGCTCCGACACACCATAGGTATCCACGCGGGCTCCGATGATTTCAATCGCCTTGGAAAGCTTTTCCCTGCGCTCATAAGCCTCGACTCCTTCAAACGCAGCCGGATCGACTTGCAAGGTCATCGCCACCCCACCCGCGATGTCCAGGCCGCGTTTCAAGTCCGCCTTCGATTCGTTTAGAAGCGCCGTAAGCAGAATCTTGTTACGCTTATCGACGTTGCGGAGCGAACGTTCGAGATTGATCTGGGGAAAGTACTGCGAAAGATCGATCTTCTCCTCGGTCCCGATGGTCTTGAGGGCCATGTAGACGCTGACGACTTTGGTATCGCCTTCTTCGAGCTCGACGGCTCGATCCAGGATTTCGGTAAATTCCGGGTTGTCGCTCGCTTCGCGAAGGAACTCCGCAAAGTCTTGGTCTTCCAAAGGAATGAGATACGACAGCGAGAATCCGACGATGACGATTGTCAGAAGGAGTTTCCAGAGATGCTTTCCAGACATGATTCGAAAATGAGATTTCTTGTATTAAGAAATAAACGCCGACCCTGCGGCGTTTACGAGATGAGCAAAATTAGTTGGATTCGGTGTCGTTTGACAGGACAGTCGCGACCGAGGCTTTGGTGATTTCGATCTTCGTGTTTTCGGCGATGCGGACCACGAAGCGGTCGTCCTTCACGTTGGTGATCGTTCCGTAGATCCCAGCCGAGGTGACAATGTCCGCGCCCGAAGTCAGTTCCGTGACCATTTTCTGATGCTGCTTCTGCTTTTTACGCTGTGGAGCGATCAAAAGAAAGTACATGGCGGCGAACATGATGAGAATAGGGAGGAATCCAGTGAGTCCTGATCCGCCGCCCGTAGGGGCCGCCTGAGCTAAAGTATGTGTTATGAGATCCATCGAAGGTGCTAAAAGGTTTGCTTTGACGCGTTACTTGAAAATGAAGTTGGCTACTCAATCCAGCCGCATTTCAAAATGCAAGCGCAGAAGGAGGCGGCCGAAACAAATTAAACGCCTGGATTCCACTGCCCCGGGCGCCATTATTCCCTAACTTCGAAACGCATTGAAAGAACCGAAATCCAAACGCTGGACCGTTGCCGATTCGAACGAACTCTACGGTCTCAATCGCTGGGGCAATCCCTACTACTCCGTCGATTCGGAGGGTTTTCTCTGCGTAATGCCCACCGGCGACGATCGCTCCATCCGAATCGTCGATGTGATCAAGGAGGCCAACAGCAAGGGCTTAAAGGCTCCCATGCTCATCCGTTTCCAAGATTTGCTCCGCCAGCGAGTCGAGCGGCTCAACCAGGCATTTCAAGCCTCTATCGAGGACGAACAGTACTCAGGGAACTACCGTGGCGTCTTCCCGATCAAGGTGAACCAGCTGCGCGAAGTGATCGAGGAGATCCAGGACGCGGGGAAACCCTTCCGCTTCGGCCTCGAATCGGGCAGCAAGCCGG
>JAJFLS010000159.1 GCA_021772595.1 Opitutales bacterium | reverse complement strand
ATTCTCATTGCGCCCATTGATCAGAGCCCAATTCCGAGTGGCCAAACAGAGCCCCACAACGGTCACGCAAATCGCCAGCCAAATAGCTAGCGCCTTCCTGATTCTTCTATTATCCGAATTGAGATTCCCGATACGCACAATAATTCACATCTATCGAACCGTTACTACGCGAGATAGATCGGCAACGTAAAGGTCAAAGGATCTTCTCTCCGCTAGAATCGGATCCGGGAACCGGATCGCAACCCGAGCCGCCCCAAGGATTGCAACTGAGGATGCGCTTCGTCGAATAGTAGAACGCCTTGTGCAGCGGCAGGTCGCGAAAGCATTGGATCGCGTAATGCGAGCAAGTCGGCTGATACCGACAGCCGGAATTCGGCCCGAAAATCGCATATTTCATCGGTGACAGAACAAGCTGATAAAACCGCACCAACTGTATCATAACCCAGGCGACACCCTTTCCTATCCATCGAAACAGTATCATCGCGGATCTCGATTAAGTTTCATGCCCACCGAAGCCCGGATTGATCTCCTCGCACGCTTGCACCAGAATTTCCGATACAACCGAAACGCCCGCATCGCGAAGAACATTCAATCCGTTTCCGCTATGAACAGGCGTCGGATCAAGAGCCCCCACGACTACTTCCGCAATTCCCGCATCGATAATCGCGCTCGTACAAGCGCCGGTACGGCCATGAGTCGAGCACGGTTCGAGCGTGACATAAATCGTCGCTCCCGGCTCGGGAGTTCGCCCCAAATCCAATAACGCCCGACGCTCCGCGTGGGCCGTTCCATCCTCCTCGAAATGCGCCCGAGCGACGATCTCGCCGTCCTCGACAATCACCGACCCCACACGTGGATTCGGACTCGTCCGCGCGACATCGCCCATCAGCGCTTCCGCGATCGCCTCCCTCATAAATCGTTCGTGCGTCTTCTTATCCGACATTTTGATTGCCGATACGGTACGATCATCTCTGGCCACTGCAAGCCCCGCCAAAAAGACGCAGCCTGGCTGTCGACCGTTTAAATTACAACGTTGTAATTTAAACGGTCGGAGCGAACAAAACTCGGCAATAGGCAGCTCCGATTTTTGTGGCCATCCGTGCGGCGATCCCTACGAGATGAGTCTATGAAACGCAGCCCTGAGACTATAGAGCTTCTGTTGACGCGGCGATCGCAGTTGGCGGCTAAACTAGTCCCGCCCGGCCCGACCGAAGAGGAGCTCGATACGATCCTCCGCTGCGCGACGCGCGTGCCCGACCACAAAGGCCTTAGTCCCTGGCGTATCCAGATCGCGGATCGCGCGACACAGGACAAGCTGCACGCCAAGCTTCCCGAACTCCACGAAGGCGACCCCGCCAGCCTGGAGAAGACCAATTCGAAACAAGCGAAAACCGCTCCGCTTCTGCTCATCGTTTCCTCTCGGACTCCTTCAACCAAAGCGCCGCGAAGCGAGCAGATACTATCCGGAGCCACAGTCTGCCAGAATATCATCATCGCCGCAAACGCGTTCGGCTACCGCAACCAATGGCTATCGGAGTGGTTCGCCTACAGCGATAAAGTGAAAACCTATTTGGGCGTTCCGACGGACGAGGAAATCATCGGTTTCATCTACATCGGCAGCGAAAGCGAAATCCCCAAAGAACGCCCGCGGCCCGACTTGACCGACATCGTCTCGAAGCTCGAATTGTAACTCTCTCTGTAGCGGGACGACTGCGTAGTTCCGATTGCCTCTATCATAAAGGCCGCTCGGAGATCGGCCGCTACCCGTGAGGGCATTCTCCTACTAGACCTCTTTCCGATTTTCCAAACAGAGTTCCGCGTAGGCTTTGATCTTCTTGCGGACGTTCGTAAGGCCATTGCGTCGATTAGGCGAAAGATGCTGTGTGATGCCCACCTCCGCCAGAAAGTCCGGCTCGAGCGAAATGACATCCTCCGGTGTCTCGTCACTGTACAGCTCGCATAGAAGAGCCGCAGTGCCTTTGGTAATCGCCGCGTCAGAGTCCGTGTGGAAATAGCACTTCCCGTCCTTGAGCTCCGGGAAAATCCACAATTGCGAAAGACAGCCTTCAATTAGGAAAGC
Organism: Opitutales bacterium; assembly: GCA_021772595.1. Taxonomy (GTDB): domain Bacteria; phylum Verrucomicrobiota; class Verrucomicrobiia; order Opitutales; family Opitutaceae; genus Pelagisphaera. Next base: position 12,238 of record JAJFLS010000159.1, on the reverse strand, counting down.
TTCAATTTTGTACTCCTGCGCCAGCGGCGGATGCCCCTTCGCGCGGTCGATGATGTAGGCAAACCGCTCGAAGTGGTCTTCGAATGGCGCCAGTTCCTCGACTATTTGGTTCCGCTTTTCTTGGATGGTCATGACGTTATCCACTTCACGAAGGACAGGAAAATCGCGAAGTCAATCCAGACATCGCAAATCAGAATTCTTGCCTTCGGGCGCCTTCCGCTCCTTCGTGTGCATTTTATGAGCGAAAGCGATCACTCGACGACACGAATTCCCAAAGGCTTCCGGCCGGAGCCGTTCGCCTACCATCAGGAGATCGAGCTGGATATCGAAACGCTCACGAACATGGGCCAAGGCCTCGGGCGTCACGACGACTGGGTCATCATGGTCCGCTTCGCCCTGCCCGGCGAACGCGTCCGCGTCCGGATCTATCGCAACGAAAAGAATTTTTCCGAAGCCGATCTCGTAGAAGTCCTCTCGCCCTCCCCTCATCGGATTGAGCCGGCCTGCCTCGTTTTCGGCCAATGCGGAGGTTGCCAATACCAGCATTTTTCCTACGAAACCCAGCTCGAATGGAAAGCGCGACAGGTCAAGGAACTCCTCTGGCACATGGCCCGCATCGAAACCGACGTCCTTCCTGCGATTCCGTCGCCCCGGCAATACGCCTACCGGTCGAAACTGACCCCGCATTTCCCTAGGCCGAAGACAGATAACGTCGTGAAAATCGGCTTTCTTCGGGCTGGTTCCCGATCGAGCTACGTCGAGATCGAGCGCTGCCCGCTCGTTTCGGAGCCGATGAACGAGCGGTTGACCGAGCTCCGCGAGGATATTCACCAATCGCAGGCCAAGAAGCCCTATAAGAAAGGCGCCACCTTGCTAATTCGCGAGCATCTCGACGGCGTCTCCTCGGACCCGAAAGAGATTATCCGCGAGCAAGTGGGCGATGTCGTCTTCTCTTTTCCCGCGGGCGAATTCTTCCAGAACAACCCGAGCATTCTGGAAGCGTTCACTTCCTACGTCGGCGAAAAGGCATCCTCCGGCGGGGCTCGCAATCTCGTGGACGCCTATTGCGGAAGCGGTCTTTTCTGTCTGACTTCTGCGAGCCGATTCGAGCAAGCGGTCGGTATCGAAGTCTCCGAGTTTTCGATCGAACACGCCTCGAAAAACGCAGAGGCAAACGGCCTTTCGAACGCCCGCTTCGTTCTCGGCGACGCGGCCTCGATCTTCGACGAAATCGATTTCAAAGGCGGCGAAACGTCCGTCATCATCGACCCGCCGCGAAAGGGTTCCAACGAAGAATTTCTGAGTCAGCTAATTGCATTCGCCCCCAGCAAAGTAGTCTACGTCTCCTGCAATCCGGCGACCCAGATTCGGGACCTCCGGGTTCTCATCGATGGAGGATACGCGATCGAGGAGGTCCAGCCCTTCGATCTTTTCCCGCAGACAAAACACCTCGAATGCGTGGTCACTTTGAGTCTCGAGACGGCATCCGAATAGGACGCCCAGTCTCCCGCTACTCGCTAGCCGGAGCCGGCTCAGCCGCTTCCTATTCGGCGGGAGCTTTTTCCGGAGCTTCTTCGCTCGGCGTTTCTTCGGAAGCCACTTCCTCGGTAGCTTCGTCGATAGCTTGATCGGCGGTCTGAGTCATCTCGAAAACCGCAGCTTCAATCTCGTTTTGGACCGCTTCCAATTCCTTTGGGTCTCCGATCAGCCCTTTCACTATTTCCAGCAAAACCTCTACCTTGAATGGCTTGGCCAGGGCAGGGAATTCCTTTCCATCCAGAGTCAGCTTGGTTTCAACATTTTCCGCTCCGTTTTTGCTAAGAAGCGAAGTCAGGAAAAGCGTTTTCAACTCGCAGCCAAAGGCAGTGGCTTTCAACTGCTTCACCACATCCGATCCCTTCATGTCCGGGAGAAACACGTCTGCAACTAAAAGGTCAGGCCGTTCTCTCATGACCAGCTCGATAGCGAGTCGGCCTTCGCCCGCTCCCAAGACTTGATAGCCAGCCTTTTCCAGGATCATGGTTATCAGTCCGCGCGTTGAGCGATCATCTTCAAGGATAACTATCTTTAGTTCCGGCATAGCAGTGAGGGTATTACTCGATTAACGTTAAGGTTTTTGGTTATCTTTCCATTGGTTGAATTACCTAAAACTTCAGTGAAGATTACCCCTTTTACATCGTATTATAAAAGATTTTCATTCCCGGATTCGCGACTCCGGTTCCAAGGCTTCCGCACGTCTTTCGGGATTAGGAAATCTGTCCCTCGAGCTCGCAAATGCGATCTCTCACCACAGCCGCCTTTTCATAGTCCTCGCGCTCCACGTGCTCTTGAAGCTCTCGCTTCAGGGCTTCGATCTCCTCTTGGACGACCGGTGCGGCGAAGCCTATAGGTGCCTTACCCTTGTGCTTCGTGCCTCGGTGAAGCTTCCTCAAAACCGGCTCTAGCTCCAACTCGAAGACTTCGTAGCAGGTCGGGCAACCCAACCGTCCAGCCTCCTTGAACGACTCCTGCGTAAAGCCGCATTTCGGGCATGCCAGGGATGCAGTAAACGACCGCGGCTGCCCCGTTTTTTTGACGCTGGGCTTCACTTTGCCGACAATGTTGAAAGCCCCCGTCTCCGACACGTCCTTCGCCTGAGCGCACTGTTCGCACAGATGCATCTTCTTCACCTCGCCACCCACGATTTGCGTGAGATGAACAGTCGCGGGACTGGGGCAATTGCCGCATTTACTGGAACGCTTTTCAGACATGAAAGGAAGACGCTTGAGCGTCTTCCTTTTAATTCGGCGCGAATTAACCAAAAAATAGAAAAATCTGACCCAACTGATTCCGGGGCTGATCCGGTCATTTCTAAGGCAGGGTGAACGCCACATAGCCAACCGCGATCGATTCGACTGGGGTAATCATTCGATTAACTTGCAAAGCTTCCTTAGCGACGCCAAGCACTAAGGAAATTATCCGAAGAACATGTCCGAACACAAAGCCCACCTCACCTGGAATCGCAACGGCGCCGACTTCGCCTACAAGACCTACTCCCGCAACCACATTTGGACCTTCGATAACGGAGCCAAGCTGGAAGCCTCAGCAGCCACCCAATACCTCGGCGACCCGGGCTGCGTCGATCCCGAGCAAGCCTTCGTCGCCTCGCTCTCCAGTTGCCACATGCTCACCTTTCTCGCTCTCGCCTCTTTTCAGAAGTTGACCATCGAAAGCTACGAAGATGAAGCCGTCGGGCACATGGCGAAAAACGACGCCGGCAAAATGGTCATCGGCCTCGTCGACCTGCACCCGAAAATAGTCTTCGCCGAAGGCGTCAACCCCTCACGCGAACAGCTCGAAAAGCTCCACCACAAAGCCCACGAAGAGTGCTTCCTCGCCAACTCGGTGACCTGCGATATCGTCACGCATATCGACTAATAAACCGATTTTCGCCTTCGTCACTGAAAGGTAGGGAGGACTGGCCTAGTCCTCTATCTTGGATGCGTATCCGGAGGACCGAGCCTGGTCTTCCCTACCGTAGAAAACCTCTGCCCTTACAGCCCTTAGACCACAACATACGACCCGGTTTCTGGAGGCGCCGACTACTACCGAATGTTGATCGATTCGGACAAAGTCGCATTTTCGCAATGAATAACGCGTAAGGAAATCCGACAAACATCCGTTCTATATAAGGACATAAAATTGCTTGGGACAATTGATAAAATGAATCCATTACTACAAAGAGCCCTTGCTGCAGCCGCGATCATCGCTTCGTTTTCGACAGCTCACTCAATCAGCTACGTCTTCACAGAAACTCATCTCGAAGGCAAATATGCCTACGAATTCCTTTCGCCAGGCGAAACCTACAGCAACACATGGAATATTTCCGATAATGCCGGTTTCTCCACAAGTCTATGGTTCACCGGAGGCAAAGTTGAGTTCTGGTTCTCGGATGACTCGAATCACGACACTTGGGACAAAGTCGAAATCGACATAGGAAACGTCAACAGCTGGTTCAACGGAGACGTGGACGGCCACCACACTTCCCCATACAGCTTGAACGGGTTCGATCTTGTATCAGGACCGCTTGATAGCTCCATGCTCGCGGATGTCGCGTTCGATGGGTTGCTCGACTACAGTGTAACCTCCGCATACGAGTACGCGTGGAAGTCTTACTGGGTAAATTCTTGGCACCACGGAAGCTACAAAAAGTACTACAAAGATTGGAATGATCTCTATCTTAAAGAGACACGCTTAACGGTTTATGCCCACGACATGACTAAAGTCGCTGACGGAGGCTCCTCATTTCTTTTGCTAGGCCTCGGGCTTTTGAGTCTAAGTTTCGCGAAACATAAACTCCGGAAACGCTCAAACCCGTGACACTAATTCAGGGAAGGGACCGCCATTAACAAGCGATCATTTTTATTCTACGATTCCCCATGTGCTTTCCCGCTCACAGCATCCGTCCTGGTTTCATGGATACCGCTTCCGGAAAGCGCTTCACCCATTTCGCTGCGTCGCGCTTAAACTGATCCACCTGTTTCGGCGCCGCTCCCACAAATCGATTGGACTGGGCAACAAACCCTTCGAGTTGCTTCAGCGATAACGGCAAGCGATCGTCCTTGGCTAGCCGTTCGAGCAACTTCGCCTCGCCCGGCCGGCCCTCGCGAATCTCTTTGCTCGCCGCCAAAGCGTTTTCCTTGATCGCCAGATGCGCGGCCTCGCGGCCCGCGCCCGCCTTGACCGCCTCCATCAGAATCGTGGTCGTGGCGAGAAATGGCAATTGAACCGCGTTCTCCGCCTCGATCGCCTGTTCGAATACGTTCATCTGCCCGAGTAGCGTTAAAAAACCTTCCAATAATCCATCGATCGCAAAGAATGCATCTGGCAACATCACGCGGCGCACTACGGAACAAGACACATCGCCTTCGTTCCACTGCCCGCCAGTCAACCCAGCGGCCATCGCGGCATAACCTTTCAAAATCGTGCCGAATCCGTGGATACGCTCGCTGGTACGGCAATTCACCTTATGCGGCATAACCGACGAGCCTACCTGGCCCTTAGCGAAACCTTCAGTCATCAGACCTTGTCCCGCCATCAAGCGAACCGTAGTAGTCATGTTCACTGCTCCAGACGCCAATTGCTCCAACGCCGTAACCGTATCCAAATCAAGGCTACGCGGGTAGACTTGACCTACATTCGTCATGACCTTTCCGAAGCCCAAGTACTTCACTATATTTTTTTCGAGCATCGCGACTTTTTTGGCATCGCCATCGAACAAGGTCTGTTGATCGAGCTGCGTTCCGACAGCCCCTTTCAATCCACGAGCCGGATAGCGTTCAGTTAGTTCGTGCAAGCGATCGAGGCCAATCAAAAGCTCCTGACCGGCCATCGCCAAACGCTTGCCCATCGTCGAAGCCTGAGCCGGCACATTATGTGTGCGAGCAGTGATCATCAAATCCCGGTACTCGTTAGCCCGTTCAGACAAGCGGTTCAAACAAGCGACCGCCTTGGTCCGAGTCAGCGCGAGCGAGCGGATCACTTGAAGCTGCTCAACATTCTCGGTCAGATCCCGACTCGTCATGCCCAAATGAGCGAATTCGTATCCCGCCAAATCGGAAAATTCCTCGATGCGAGCTTTCACGTCATGCAAGACCTTGCGCTCGCGCCGGTCGATCGATTCCAGATCGATCTGACCTTTTATTTTCTCATAAGCTTTGACCGCCTTGAGAGGGATCCTCAAACCGAGTTCCCTCTGAGCTTTCAGAACGGCGATCCAGTAGTCGCGTTCGATAACGACACGGCCCTCCGCGGACCAAATAGACTTCATGGATTCCGAAGCGTAGCGCTCGGCTAGAACATTCTGGATGACTGTATTGGATCGTGGCATGAGAAAAATCCACCCTGAGGAGGCCCCCGACAATTTAAAGTCTTTTCCGCCCCGGAACGACGATATCGCCGCCGGGCTCATTTTCTTGTTGTCGCCGAGGCACGGTATTCCTTCCATGCCCAACGACCATGACGCGTCATCAACCAACTCCATCCGGCAGAACCATCGCGCTCGAACTGAGTACTATGCGATCGGGATCGACGCTACTCAAAGCGCTGATGTCCGCCGCGCCTGACATCTCCAGCCTGCCGGAAACCAATTTTCAGAAATTCCAATCGGATGACGCCACAGCGAAGATCGCCGCCCTTTGCGCGGAGCGCATCGTCGTCCTGAAACGCCCTTCCTGGTTCAACGATTCGAAACGGTACCCGAAACTCCCCAAAGTAGACGATCTCAAGCGCGTCATCCTCGCTCGCGATGTCCATACAAATGTCGCGTCGCTCAGAAAAATGGTTTTTCGAAAAACCGAGCCGCTAGCCCCGCGTATCGTCGATCGATGGCTAGCCAATGGCTATTGGGCGACAACCTACCAGAACCTGCTCGATCGGTTTCCAGAAAACGGAAGCACCAATTTTTGGATACGCTACGAAGACCTCGTCGAATCCCCAATAGAATGGACCGAAAAGCTTTTCCTATTTCTCGGATCGGATCGGACCGAAGGCGTGGACTCCTACCCTCCTCCAAGCGGCTACGATTGGAAATGGGGGACCGATGATGGAGGCGACAAAATTAAGAGCCTCAAAGTCCAGCCCAACAAGATCCCGCAAAGCTCGCTCGACATTCTCGAACGCGTGAAAGATCTCCCGAAAGTGTCGACCGTGAGAGAGCGACTCGGATACGCCTGAGCGCAGCACGCCTATCTATCAAAGTGCAGGAGCCTGCTTGCAGGCGATCATTCGGTTCGTTGCCAACAAAGCAATCGCCAGCAAGCAGGCTCCTACAACGCGTAGCGTACCTATTTTTTAGATACCGATTTCGACCGCTCGATCACTTCGCGGTAAATCGATTCTAGCTGCGCGCCGATCTTGTCTATTCGATGCTCGCCCGCGTGGCGAATCGCCGCTTCGCTCATCTCTTTGAGCAACTGCTCGTCTTCCATCAGACGGATCATGGCGGCCGCCATTGCAGACGCGTCGTCCGGCTCGAAAATCAGCCCGTCCACGCCTTCGTCGACCAGCTCCGGAATCCCCCGCGCCCGAGGCCCGATCATCGGTAATCCAAACGCCATCGCCTCAAGGAGACTGACTGGCTGGTTTTCCGTTTTGCTCGCTGTCACGAAAACGTCGCCGAGCAGCGGAATGTTGTCCTTCATCAACTTGTCGCGTTCGATGCGACCCGTGCGAACCACGCTTTCGGCAATGTCCAGCTCCTCAAGTTTCCGGTCGATCTCCACGTCCGAAGGCCCGCTTCCAACGATAACGAGCTTCGCCTTCGGATTCACCTTCAGTACCTGGGCGAAGGCATCGAAAACGACGCTCAGCGATTTTTCAGGGGAGATCCGCCCGACGTAGACGAACGCGAAATCGTCGATCCCATAAGAGCGGCGCAGAGTCTCTATATCGTCTTTCGGGCGAAATTCGATTTTATCGATACCGTTGGACAGCACGGTCGCCTTCGCCTTAAGTCCGTGCTTGACCAAGCCGTCCCTAACCGACTTCGACGGACTGACGATGTGGCTGCAGCGATTGTAGAAGGTAACTGAATACTTCCACATCGCATTTCGAGTGAACGCGAAGTCGGGGATGTGGAATTGCTTCAAGTATTCCGGCTCGGCGAAAAAAGTGTGGAAGGTTCCCACCAAAGGCACTTTCTTGCAGCGAGCCAATAGCAATCCCTCGATCCCGCACCCGAACTCCGTGTGCACATGAATGAGATCCGGCGGAGCCTTTCTAAGCCTCCGATAGGTGAACAGAAAAAGCGGCGCCGAAAATCGGAGCTTAGGAATACTCGGCGTCGGAACCGAAAACGGCAGCCCGAAAACGGAGATGCTTGGATCCAGGCCGGGCACGGATTTCTCTCGATCTGCCCGCTTTGCGCGCGGATGGAAAATACTCACGTCATGCCCACGAGCAGCAAGCTCGTTCGCTTGGTTTAAAACCGCCGAACTGACGCCGGAAATGTAAGGCGAGAAACTGTCGGTGAATAAGCAGATCCGCATGCAGCTATTTACTGAGTCTATCGACATTGCGCATGAACAACGAAAATCCAGAATCGGAAGACCGCTCTACCTTCCGCTTTTTTCCATACTCCACAATATATTCCTTAGGCCAAACAGCGAATCGACATATTTCTTAATGCCTCTTCTTGTTCGTTGGGCCGCTCCACGATTTCCCCGAACGCTCGAATGAACTCCTGCTGGTGATCGATCAATCGTTTCAATGGCGGCATCTTCCCCTCGCCAATCAGCTTTCCCATATACCACAGGTTCTGGGTGAAAACGTTATAGTTGCTCTTGTTCGAAAGGCCATCGTAGCTCTCGGAATACTTCGCGGCCGCCCGCTCGAATCCGGGCTTGGCGATTCCACGACCACTCGCCTGAATCTCGCCGCCATCGACCAAAGCCTTGAGCTGAATGAGCAAACGATTCCGATTTTGAAGCGACGCGATGACCGGCCGCGCGTCGTGCCCCGCGAAAAAGTGGCGCCTCAACGCATCGAGGGTCCATTTCAAGTTTCGCGAGAAAAACGCTTCCGTGGTCTCGAAGAAATCTCCGTCGCCGAAATTCGGGACCAACTCCTCGATCAGCTCGCCCGTAATCTCGCCGCCTTCCGCTCCGAGATAAGTCGCCATCTTACGCGTCTCCTCCAACAGCAGTCGCGAATTTGAATTCACCTTGTTCAGAAGAATCTCCAGCGCCGCATCGCCAATCGTCACTCCGAGCGCCTCGCACTCGTCCATCGCAATGGCCACCAGCGTCTCCACGCCATTACCCTTCGAGTCCACTCCGCCCGCAGGCAAATACTCCCCTTCCTTCTCCAGCCATTTCGGAAAACGCTTCCGGCGATCTACAGGTGAAGCGGAAATCAGCACGCCTACTTCCTCGGGAACGACCTTTTCCAGGATCTCCCGCAAATCCTCGCACGCCTGCTGCGTCCCCTCCGCCCGGCCAGTCTGATTGTCCGCGAGAAACGAGCAGCCCTTCAGCCAAATCACTCGCCGCCCCCCAAACAACCCCAGCGTCTGCGTCGCCTCGCGAAACCGGTTCACGGCCTGCTCCACATCCTCGACCTTCCCCGCGTGACCGCTGATGACCTCCTTCGAGAAATCGTCGTCAACTTCCGCGCTCATATCGCGCCAAATTTTCCGAGCGACTCGATCCGCGAGAAAATCGTCAGGACCAGAAACATAGGTGAAGCGTGCGTTAGACATGTCTCGGGAAAGCAAAGCGAGCCTGCCACCGTTTGAAAAGGCTTTTCCGCACTCAAGCCATCCTGACTTGCCTCGACGCCCGACTAGGCTAATCAAAAAAGCGTGATCACCGTTGAAGAAGCCGAACAACTAATAGCGAGCCGTCTCGAACCTCTGCCTTCCGAAACCGTCTCCATCGAAAACGCAGCAGAACGTGTATTGATGGAATCGCTACAAGCCGATCGCGATCTGCCTCCGTTCAACCGATCCACTTTCGACGGAATCGCCTTATCGTATGGCGCCATCGAGCAAGGCCAGCGCGCCTTCCCGATCGTAGGCACCGGTTTCGCAGGCTCCCCTAAACTAGAGCTTACCGATCCGAAAACCTGCGTCGAAATCATGACCGGCGCCCCGCTTCCTGACAACGCGGATTGCGTCGTCAAAATCGAAGATCTGGACATCGAAAACGGCAGCGCCCGCATCAAGGACGGCGTCTCGCTGTCCATCGGCTACGGCGTCCACCCGCAAGCATCCGACAGCGCGAAAGGGCGGACTTTGCTCGAACGCGGATGCCGTCTTTCCGCAAAAGAGCTCTCCGTCGCCGCATCCATAGGAAAAGCCGCGCTGGTCGTTTCCAAGCAGCCACGTATTTCGATCCTAACAACAGGAGACGAACTCGTCGCCGTCGAAGCCAGCCCGCTTCCCCACCAGATACGCCGATCCAACGACCTCGCCCTGCAAACCGCGCTCCAAGCCGCCGGCTACACGAATGTTAGCCGATCGCACATCGTCGACGATCTCGAAGAAACCCAACACGCAGTCACCTCCGTCCTCAAGCGAGCCGATGTCCTCATCCTCGCCGGCGGCGTTTCCAAAGGAAAGCGAGACTTCCTCCCCGAGGCCCTCGAAGCCGCCGGAGTCGATAAAGCCTTCCAGTGGATCAGCCAGCGGCCCGGAAAACCGCTCTGGTTCGGGGACTGCAAACGCGATGGCCGGAGAACCTACGTTTTCGCCCTGCCCGGCAATCCCGTTTCCTGCTTCACCTGCCTGCACCGCTACGTTCTGCCGGCTCTGGATAGACTCTGCGGCAAGCGCCCCGGCGAGGCTCGATACGCGAAACTCGCATCCGAATTCCAGTTCAAGCCCCCGCTCACTCTCTTCCTGCCCGTGCTTCTGAGCAGCGACTCCTCCGGGCAATCCTGGGCGGAGCCACTCCCATTCAACACCTCCGGCGACTACATCTCAGTCGCCCGCACCCAAGGCTTCATCGAATTGCCCAAAGACGAAATAAACTTCGCCAAAGGCGCCCCCTTTCCGTTTACTCCCTGGAGCATTTAATCAGCTAAAACCGAATTTCCCATGTCAGATTTCACCCATTTAGACGAGAATCGCCAACCGCAGATGGTCGACGTGATCGAAAAGAACAACACTCGCCGCACGGCCCGCGCCGAAGCCATCGTGAACCTGACTCCCGAGGTCATGACGCGATTCGACGGCTCCGAGATCCAGAGCAAAAAAGGCCCAGTCTTCCACACCGCCATCCTCGCGGGAATCCAAGCGGCCAAGAAAACAAGCGACCTCATCCCGCTCTGCCACCCCTTGCCGCTCGCCAAATGCAAAGTGACCATCGACAAACTCGATGAGGCTCGCGTCTCGATCCGGACCGAAGTCGTCACCGACGCGAAAACCGGCGTCGAAATGGAAGCCCTTTCCGCCGCCAGCGTCGCCGCACTCACCCTCTACGACATGTGCAAAGCGGTGACCAAAGGCATCATCATCGAAAACATCCGCCTCATCGAGAAAACCGGCGGCAAAAGCGATTTCCAAGCCTAGTCGATTCGATCGCATCCGTTCCATGAAAATTCAGCTCGAATACTTCGCCCTTCTGAAAGACCAGCGCGGCTGCTCCAGCGAGACGCTCGAAACCGACGCCGCCACCCCGCAGCAACTCTACTCCGAGCTGAGCGAACGCCATTCGTTCACCCTCGGCCCGGAATCGCTCAAAGTCGCCATAAACGAGGATTTCGCCGACTGGGACGCGCCGCTCTCTGAAGGCGACACTCTCGTCTTCATCCCGCCGGTCGCCGGAGGCTGATCCCGCCCCGTCACCCTCCCAACCACCCAGTACCCAAAACCTAGAACCCTAGGCCAAAGGCCCATGCAATTCTCCACCTCCGAAACGACCGTCGATCCAGTCGCCCTGCGAAGTGCCCTCCTCCACGACGCCGCAGGAGCCTACGCCTCCTTCGAAGGCTGGGTCCGCGACCACAATGAGGGCAAAACCGTCGACGCGCTCGAGTACTCCGCCTACAAACCGCTCGCCGAAAAAGAAGGCGCCCGAATTGTCAAAGAAGCCCTAAAGCGTTTCGACATCGAGGCAGCCGCCTGCGTGCACCGCGTTGGCCCCTTGAAGATCGGCGATATCGCCGTATGGGTCGGCGTCAGCTCTCCGCACAGAGGGGCCGCGTTCGACGCCTGCCGATACATCATCGACGAAACCAAAGCCCGAGTCCCGATCTGGAAGCGCGAAAACTACCGAAATGGCCACTCCGAATGGGTAAATTGCCATAAGGTAAACGCACGCTAAGCCCTTAAGTCCACCCGTTCGGACGTCGTTAATCCATTTGGAGAAACATCCGAATTCAAGATGCTCTACGTGGAACGGCTATTTCAATCATTACAACCTCTCTATAATCAATCCTGGTTTCCATACGCGCTAGGAGTGATAGGGTTGATCTTCGCCTATTCCATTTTCAAGACACTAAGCACTTTGCCTAAGCTCGTCATGTACCCCATCATCGGCGCCACCTGTGTGATCGTCTGTATCAATTGGGTCTACAATCGCAACGAGCCCGAATTGCTCTCCCCAGTGGTCGACATGATCGCCCCCTGGCTCCCGAGCAAAACCTGAGCCGGCCAAGTGCCGCCCTCCGGATATTTCATTATGAGGGCTCCAGAACCCAAACATTGCCTCTCCCCAGACTTCGACCGTTTAAATTACAACGTTGTAATTTAAACGGT
>JAJFLS010000158.1 GCA_021772595.1 Opitutales bacterium | reverse complement strand
GATTAGGAACGACGCGGTCGTCCCGCTACAAAATATGGCCGCTCGGAGATCGGCCGCTACCTGAGTATACCTCGAGCTTGCCCCGGGGATCCTTTATTAGCGGTTCAGAACTAGTGCTCAGGCTGAAGCACTGAGCTACAGGTGAGCGCCCTAGTTTACTCGTTCAACCTTGTTGATGAGAGCGGCGAGTGCGTCTTCCGCTTCGTAGTTGAAGCTCATGCCTTTGTACTCAGGAGGCGGATTGCCTTTGTACCACTCGATCGATTCGAATAGGCCGTCGTAGTAATCGGCCGGCTCCTTGTATTCGAGCTCGGTGCGGATCTTGCTCGTGTCAAACTCCAAGTCTTGGTCGAAATCGCCGGGACTGATCATGTAGCTGGGAAGCTCGCTGTCAGGCAACGACGCGATTCTTCCTTCATAGCCAAGAACGGTCGCCAAATGACTGATACGCTCTATGATCGTTGGGGTCTTGAGTTCTCCGATATTGTAGACGCAGTTCTTTTCCGACGGGTTTTGAGCTGCGAGAGCGATGCCGAATGCAATGTCGCTGGTGTATCCGTGAGTCCAATGCCAGTTCGCTTGCGATGCGGAAACGGCGATATGGGGACGTTCGTCGAGCATGCGTGAAATGAGAGGATAGAATCGACGCAAGGGGTCCTTCGGTCCGTACATTGGCGGCAAGCGGAGAATTGTGTTTGGAATAGTCGACTCAGCCATCACCCGCTCGACGTGGAGCTTGTCGTTTGCGGCGTCAGGAGTCAGCGGTTTCGTTCGCAACGGAGCGTCCTCGGCGAGCGGAGCATCCTGGAGCGGCGCTTGCTCGGTTTTGTAGACGCGGCCGTTGGCACTGTAAACATTGAGGCTGCTCGCGACAATCAGATGGGATGCGATACCTTCCATCGTCTCGCAAAAGAGACGCGTTTGAGCTTCGTTATTCGCGGCAAGATGGATCGCAACGTCGGGATTGAAATTCTCGATATCGGACTTTTTGAAGTCCAGTTCGTTGGCGCTGCCGAAAATCTGGTAGATCCCTTTGGACGCGTTCTCAGAGGCGGGATTGCTATCGAGCAAAGCCACCTCGCAATCACTTTGAAGAAGGTGATCCGTGACGCAGGAGGCGAAAGATCGGGTATCAGCTATGATTAAACATCTCATGGGGTAGTTCTATCCTGCCTCTTTATACGGCGAACGATAGCCCATGTTTAGCTCTTTAATAGCCCTGCCAAGGGGAGTACCAGGAATCAATAACTGACTTAAAGCATTATAAGACACTTAAGCGTTTTCAGTAATTGGTATCGCCCATTATTACACTCAGAAACTGCCTTACACTACCGGATATATATCCTCATCGTGACCTTGAGATATAATTGCTAAGAGCTCCGTTCAGGCGATTTGTAATTCTCGCCGGGAACCTTCGAGCGAACTTACAGCGAAGGAGATTTCAGGATAATCTGCTTTTCCTGTACCATGTCTTCCATGGTGAATGGAATGCCCCCGATGCCTAGGCCCGATGTACGTCTTCCCGCGAAAGGCATCCAATCAACGCGAAACGCAGTGTGATCGTTGATCATCACGGTAGCCGCGGCGAGGCGTCGTGTCGCGTAAAGGGCTTTGTCGATATCCTGGGCGAAAACCGATGCTTGAAATGCGACCGGCAAGCTGTTCGCCCTACCGATCGCCTCGTCCATCGAGTCGTAACCATAGACGCAGATCACTGGCCCGAAAATTTCGCTCGTCGACACGAGGGACTCTGAAGGAGGATCTACTAAGACCGTTGGCTGATAGCAGGTTTCGGAAATCTTCTCTCCACCGCTAGCTGTGATAGCTCCACCGGTTTTCGCTTCCTCCACCCAGTTCGCGACGCGATCGATTTCACGCGGCAAAATAAGCGGGCCGACTTCCGTTTCAGATTTCGTGGGATCGCCCACAATCAATGCGTTCGTCGCCTTGGTCAAAGCGCCCACGAGTTCGTCCTTCAGCGAGTTGTCGACAAATATCCGCTGAACGGATACGCAGACCTGTCCGGCATGATAAAAACCGCCCTTCACCAAGGGGCCCACGATATCGCTTATGGGAGCGTCTCCTGCCACAATGACGGGTGCGGCACCGCCGTGTTCCAGCGCGCAGCGGACGCCCGGAGCCAGCTTGGATCGCAAAAACCATCCGACTCGAGCCGAGCCGATGAACGAGAAAAAGTTAACTCTGGAATCCGTCACCAATATTTCAGAGCCGTCGTTGTCGACGATAGCCATCTGGCAATACCGTTCCGGCAATCCTGCTTCATGCAGCATGCCTACCAGTTTTTGGCAAGAAAGCGGGGTCGTCAAAGCGGGCTTCACGATCACCGGACAACCCGTCGCGATCCCCGGAATGACCTGGTGCACGATTAAGTTGAATGGATGATTGAAAGCGCTGACAGCTACGACCACTCCGATCGGCTCCAAGGTTGTGAACGCGAGACGTTGCTCGGAAGCGGCGTTCAACCCCATCGGGATCTCCTTTCCCGCCATCACATTCAAAGTCTCGATAGCGCAACGAATGCCTTGAATGCCGCGGTTCACTTCAACCAGCGCGTCCACGAGCGGTTTCCCGCCCTCTTGGGCGATTGTCATGGCAAGTTCATCGACTCGGGATTGGGCGAGTTCGATCACTTTCTCCAGAATCGCGATTCGCTCGCTTTTCTTCAGGGGCTCTTGCGCGGCGGCTGCGGCAGTTTCGAGGATGCCTTCGACCTGCTCGTTGGGGGTGTAGTCGAGTTCGCCGACCGGCGAAAGATCGTAGGGTGAGGTTACTTCAAGTTTCATCTTGGTTAGATTGGGGTCTATCGCTAATTAAGAAAGGCAAGCTCGAGATCGCGTCTGAGTCAATTCAGAGCGCGATCTCGATTACGAGATACGGGAGTTAGTGTCATGGGCCAAAAACTACAGTAGACAAGTCTTCTGTTTCAGCTCTTCGATCAAGGTCAACTCGTTTTCGCTGTAGTCTACCGGAAGTTCGATCAAAGTGACTCCCTTGCTGTCGAGCGCTTCCTTCAAAGTTGGCAGGAAACTTTCGCAGCTTTCAATTCGAATGCCTCGGGCTCCATAGGACTCCGCGTATTTCACAAAATCCGGATTTCCGTAATCCAGGCCAAAATTATCGAAGCCCATGCCGGTCTGCTTCCACTTGATCATGCCATAGGCATTGTCGCGGAGCACCAGCACGACCAGGTCCATTTCTAGTCTGACCGCAGTTTCGAGCTCTTGGGAATTCATCATGAATCCGCCATCGCCGCAAATCGCCATCACTTTGACGTCGGGGTTCACCATCTTCGCTCCCATGGCGGATGGAAGCCCTGCGCCCATGGTAGCTAGCGCATTGTCCAGCAAAAGCGTATTCGGCTCGTACGCTTTGTAGTTGCGAGCGTACCACACTTTATAGATTCCGTTGTCGAGGCAGATGATGCCATTCGAAGGCATCGCGCGACGAGTGTCCGCAACGAATCGTTGTGGTACTATTGGGAAACGAGGATCGTCGTCCTTGTTGCCGACAAACTTTTCCACGTCCTCTTTCACGCGGCCAAAATACTCCAGATCCCAAGTATCGACTTTCCCTACTTTGTCGGCCATTTCGGAAATCGATGTAGCAATGTCGCCAACGACTTCTACTTGCGGGAAATACACATCGTCCACTTTCGCGGAAAGGAAATTGACGTGAATCACTTTCTTCCCGCCCTCCTCCATAAAGAACGGAGGCTTTTCGATCACATCGTGGCCGATATTGATGATCAAGTCGGCACGGTCGATCGCGCAATGAACATAGTCACCGTCGGACAAGGCCGCAGTTCCCAAAAAACGTTCGTGGCGTTCATCTACGACTCCGATTCCCATTTGCGTCCCGAAAAAGTAAATACCGGTGTTGTCGATGAAATCCAGCAACGCCTTCGTGGTACGCTTGCGATTCGCTGCGGCTCCAACCAGAAGCAATGGTCGCTTGGCTTGCTTGATCAGTTCCACTGCCTGATCGATGCTCCGAGAATCGGCGAACGGGATCCGAGCGTTGCTTGGCGAGAAGACTGTGGCGGTGGTCTCTTCTCTCGCTATATCTTCCGGCAGTTCAAGATAGACCGCGCCGGGACGTTCTTCACGGCCGAATCGAAACGCTTCCCGGACCATGTTCGGAATATTGTTTCCATTGACGACCTGGCTCGAAATTTTAGTGAGCGGTTTCATTAAGCCGACCACATCTACGATCTGAAACTGGCCTTGCTTACTCGCCTTGATCGGCTTCTGCCCGGCGATCATCAACAACGGCATCCCGCCGAGCTGAGCGTATGCAGCCGATGTTACGAAATTCGTAGCTCCTGGCCCAAGCGTCGATAGGCAAACGCCCATCTTGCCCGTCAAGCGGCCGTAAGTCGCGGCCATAAAGCCCGCCGCTTGTTCGTGTCGCGTCAAGATTAACTTGATTTGAGTGGAATCCTTTAGCGAGTTGAGGAAGTCGAGATTTTCCTCCCCCGGAATTCCGAATATATATTCGACGCCCTCGTTTTCGAGAGCTTTTACTAGAAGATCAGATGCTTTCATATTTTGGGGTTTTGCAATTGAACGAACAAAACGAACTTTTGATCGTCTTTATTGGCACGCGATCGGGTTTTTTCCGAGCGTTGGAGTATTTCTATGTTATCTGTTTTCAATTCCGGAGTTCAATCTAAAATAGATGTACCCGAATCGTAGACGCAGATCATGGAAGCGCGCGCTTGTTCACTGCCTCAAGATAAAAATGTAGAAGCAGCGCGAGCGTTGTGAAAACGTCACACGAACGTGGCAATCGAGCGCGACCAAGACTGGTGTAGCGACTCCGGATCATCTTGCCAAATACGATCATGCAAGCGCAAGAGCGCGTAAGGGTTGTCTAGAATTTTTTCTCGATCTTCGACGCTCAAAGCCTGAGCTCCCGAAGAAATTGCCGTATCGACGAGTTCGATCGCCGATTCGTCTGCACGGTTTGATTTTCGCGCCATTGCCACGCGGACAGCGTTGATGTAGGGATCGACTGACACGCGCTCGAAACTTGAATACGTTGCTTCTAGTTCGGGCAATTTTGATAGTTCATCCTCTCCTTCTCGAGCGAGTTTCAATATTTCGGGTTCGTCCAGTTCTTCCGGGATAGCCAGCAGATTTAGCCTTCGAAGCGCCTTTCCAATACTCGGTTTGCTCAGCAACGCTGACACAAATGGCGCCAAACCAAGCCCCAGCCAAATGGGAGTCATCCAACGCGTGAAACCGGGTGACACCTTTTGGCTTAGATAGAGCGCCAGTACTCCCGCGAGCGCATGATATTTATGCGCTTTAAAGGCATCGACCCAACTGATCCCCTCGCCTGCCACTCGATTTTGCGAGGTCCAAGTAACTCCCTTTCCAAGCATCGTCGCGATCACAAAACTGCTATGATAGAGCATGAAGATTGGCGCTACTAATATAGAGACGATGGTCTCGATCGCCACACCTCCGAGCAGCGCGAGTCTTCCGCCGAATGCCCGAGCGCGATCCGCGTCGACCCATCCGTCAATCAAACTCAGAACCTTCGGGAGAAACAGCAGCGCGAAGGTAAGCACTGCGAGCAGCGCCGCATGCTGGGAAATGCCCAAATCCCAAACGTTTGCGAACCCCGTATCCGGCAACAGGGTTAGTCCGCTCCGCTCGCGATTGTACGCGAGGATCCCGCCGAGCAGAAGAAACGCGAGCCAGAGCGCCGACGCGGCGTAGCCCATGATTCCGTTGGCCAAGTGAACGCGACTAGCCGGCATCAGTCCACGCGAACAAAGCAACCATATATGCTGCAAGTTCCCCTGGCACCAACGCCGGTCGCGCTTCACATGTTCGACGATGTCTTGAGGACCTTCCTCGTAGCTTCCTTCGTATTCGCCCGCGAGCCACACTTCGTAACCGGCCTTCCGCATCAGCGCGGCCTCCACGAAATCGTGACTGAGAATCTTTCCGCCAAAAGGCTCCCTTCCGGGCAAATCCGGCAAAGCGCAGAAATCCATAAATGGAGCCATGCGGATGATCGCGTTGTGGCCCCAGTAGTTGCCGTCGCCCTGCTGCCAGCTATTAAGACCAGCCATAAAGACCGGTCCGTAAAAGCGATTGGAGAATTGTTGGACGCGACCCCAAAAGGAATCTCCGAAGACGACGCGCGGTGCTGTTTGGCAAATCCCTACTTGCGCGTTTCGTTCCATGATACGCGTCAGGTTTACGATTTCGGTCCCGCTCATGAGACTGTCCGCGTCCAGCGTAATCATATAGCGGTATCGCCGCCCCCAGTCTTGGCAGAATTCGAGCAGATTTCCGGCCTTCTTGTCGGTATTCGTTTTCCTCCGACGATAATGGATTCTGCCAAACGCTTTGAGTTCGCGCGACAATAACGCCCACAAGTATTCTTCGCGGACCCACTTCTCGCTATCGTTCGAATCACTGAGTATAAAGAAATCGAACGACGCTCCTCGGCCGGTTTTCTCCAGAGACAAATACATTGCGCGAAGGCCCGCCATCACGCGAAAAGTGTCCTCGTTGTAGACCGGCATGACGATCGCCACAGCAGGCAGCGGCTCGCCATCGTCCTCAATGCCTTCTAGCGACGCCTCGATTCGGCCTTTGCGACGGTTTCGTCGGCGTGATCCGAATCCGATGATGGCATGGGCAGTTCCCCAAGCGACATTGGAGATGAGAAGTGTAAAGAGGATCAGAAGCGCGTATTCCGGAATACCGAATCCGAGCCGCCATAAAAAGTCCGCGAACAAAACCGAAGGGATGCTTGCTAGCAAAAGAGCCAACGAAAAGAAAATCAACCGATTGGTCGAAAGCATCGCTTTGTATTTACCTTTCATAGACGTCCACGCTATCGCGTCAGATAGAACACGATGCTCAAAAATCCCAGATAAAGAGCCCACGCAAG
>JAJFLS010000157.1 GCA_021772595.1 Opitutales bacterium | reverse complement strand
CATATCCGTTGCCTGAGGGATTTGTGAACGACAAGGGTATTGAAATATTTCTTTTCTCCGGGGAAGGGAAGCCCCTCGCGACAAATCAGTCTAGAAATCTCCAACCATTGACGACGGAAGAATTGCAAAAAATCAGTCCGGCGCCTTGATGTTTGCCATTGATAATGCCGTGACTCCATCCGTGAGCACCGCGAATTGGCTGGGATGCCTGCTTTGCCACTCCTCGCCTTTCTGGATTTTACATTTCGATCGACGAAAAACGCTATTGCAAAGACGAATGAGCGAAAGCTCCCGATAACGATTGGGATCGTTGCTCGGTCGTCTGAACCATTGGGCAAGATATTCCCTAATTACATGATTGGCAGCCCTTGCTTGTGTTGGTAGGCTAGCCGTTCATTACCTAGTAATTACGAATTACAGATTGATCTTCGAGTGCTCGAATGAATGCCTACCCCTACAATATATGAAGTTTCATAACCGATTCCGTGAGCTCAAACGAATTGTATTCTTTCCGCTTCTGTTTTCGATTTCTGCCGCCCTAGCCCAGAGTCAGAATGCACTGGAGCTTTATGTATCCGTCGACGGAAGTGACCAAGCGGACGGAAGCATTGGCCGTCCATACGGAACAATTCCTGACGCCGTGAACGCAATGAGAGCCATGCGCGGATCCGGCAACGCAGATCCTGCGATTATATACCTCCGCGAGGGACGACATCAATTGAATGAAACCCTGGTTCTAGGAATCGAAGATGGCAATCCATCGACTTCGGGATTCGTGACCCTCGGTGGATACGGTGCCGGTGTGATTGCTGAGCCCGCTCATTTAACCTTTGCAGCTTATCCGGGAGAAAATCCGGTTGTGAGCGGTGGAGCCCCGGTAAACGGTTGGGAGAAGCTGCAATCGATTCCGACTGAGTTGCCCGCAAGCGCGGTGGGCAAAGTGTGGGTGGCCGACATGCCTGAAGGTATGGATCGATTCTATACCCTGTATGATGAGAAAGGTCGCCTGAATCGGGCTAGGAATTCAGGATTCGCTTACACGAAGGATGGCGACAAACGAACGCTACACTTTCCCGAAGGGGCTTTGAAGAATTGGGACAATGTGGGAGATGTGGAATTACTCGTGAGACCTTATCGGGTCTGGGTAATCAATATGCTCCCGCTCGAATCCGTTGACGAAGACGCCGGTATCGCAAAAACTGGCGTTTCAGCGACCTATGCACTGAGCCCCCTACGCGGTTTTCACGATCCATCTGACCCTACCGTATGGGTCGAGAATATCCTTGAAGCGCTGGATGAACCCGGGGAATGGGTGGTGAATACAAAGACCCGAAAGTTGTATTTGTGGCCCTCTGATCCGGCCCCAAATGGATCGCCACGTGGCATTCTGGCTCCCAGTACAAGCGAACTGATTCGTGTCGAAGGAAACATCGATTACGACGGACCTACCGATACTCCTGTTCGGGGCATAGCCTTCTCCGGATTGACTTTTACTCATGCGGACCGCTGGGCCTGGACGTCTGACGAGACTCGCCTGGGCTGGGGAATGCAGCACGACTGGGATATGTTTGATCGACCGACAGCGCTACTTCGTTTTCGCGGAGCGGAAGAATGCCGGGTCACGGACTGTCGCTTTATCAATTCCGGTGGCTCGGGCTTGCGTATGGACCTGCACGCCCAGCGCAATCGCGTTACCGATTCTGAGTTCGCTCATCTGGGAGAGGCGGGGATACTGCTCGCCGGTTATGGCCCTGGGACCAAAGACGCCAATCACCACAACGATATTATCAATAACTATATTCACCACTTCAGTGAAATCATCTGGCATGCTCCGGGGTTCTGGGCCTGGCAAAGTGGACATAATCGAATCACTCATAATGAGATCCACCACAGTGGTTATGCAGCGGTGCTCATCACCGTCAGAGTCAATCCTTACCGAAGTAGAGGGTTGGATGGCGAAGGCGCCCGGACGATCCGTCATCACGAGATTGCAGAAGGAGGCGGAGGTGGTGCGCGGACCTATGAAAATTGGCGAAATCGCGAAAAATATTATCACTCGCGACACAATCTGTTGGAATACAATGATATTAGCCATGCGGTACAATTGCTGTCCGATGGCAATGGCATCTATGTCTCCGGAGCAGGAACGGGCAATATTGTGCGTTACAACTACCTGCACGATAACTTGGCTCATTCCCTGCCTGCCGCCATCCGCTGCGATGACGACCAGCACGATACGCTCATCTATGGAAACATATTATATAACAACGGCGGCTTTGCTGCGGGCATTGCCTCGAAGGGAGTTAATGACATCATAAACAATTTTATCGTCTCTCCCGCCGTGAAGCCCACTTGGGGATACGTCAGCTTTGAATGGGTTCCGGTGACGGGATCGAAGGTCTACAACAACATCATCATTTCACATCCCGAGGGCGGTAATCCTCATGGGGCAAGGCCCAGAAACCCAAGGGAGCCGCCCGTACCTACCGATCCTAAGCTCGAGGAAACGGATATGGATTCGAATCTCTATTATCATCCGACAGACTCGAATTGGGCCGACGATCATCTGGCCAAGATGCGGGCGGTAGGTAATGAGAACGCGAGCCTCTCTGGCGATCCCTTATTTAACGATCCCGCGAACGGAGATTTCGGGTTCAGAGAAGGCAGCCCAGCATTGGAGTTAGGTATCGAACCATTGAATACTGAAACAATGGGACGATTGAAGAAGGGCGAAGAGTAGAATTCGGAAACGTTATCCAGTGATAGACGACCAGGATAATTAATACGGCAAAAACAAACCAATTTATGATGAAAAATTATACGTCATTTCTTCAATTCTTACCTAAAGTTCTTTGTCGCCGGTGCATACTAAACGTTGAAAAGCTAGAAGAGTAGCGCTTCTATGAGACGGCTTTTAGGGAAATGAATACAACCAAATCAAACGTATTATGAAAGATGTAATGAAGCAAATTCGTACTTTAATAATTGGATCTTTGACGGTCGCAGTTGCTTTTTCCGTCTCTGCTGATGATCGCGTGGGTAGCGAGAGTGGTTATTATGCTTTTTCCAGCGGCGACTTGGTCGCAGCCTACAAGTCTGGCTTTTTACCTGTTTTGTCAGGTGACAAGAGAGGTGTGTATGTAGATACGGATCGGGGAATTAAGCGGATTCGCTATAGCGCTGAATGTAGATTTTTTCCGAAATTGGGTATTTCGAATCAGATCGTTACGATTACGGATGCTAAGTATGGGTTCGATAATCTGCGACAGTCGCAGCTTGAGACCGGCGCCGTGTCTCAATCGATGCAAAACGAAGCTGCGACGGAAGCGGCGATCCTTATGAAAGGAGGAGGGATCGCGGGTGCGCCTCCAGATGGTCTAAGCGAAGAGATTCAGGCTGAGATTAATCAGATGAAAGAGGTCCAAGCGGAAACGAGTGAGTTCGTTAAAGAATCGTTGGAGAATGACGCTTATGGCCGAGGCGAGTTGAGTGACATCATCAATGTGAGGTTCAATCTGTTTTCAGAGACGAACCTTGAGAACGTCTATTGCGCGATGGTCGTTCGCTATCTTCAGGGGGACCGCGATATCTCCGAAAAGTTTTCGAAGGCGCAAGTGGTTCGCGTGAAGAAAATCGGTAATATGGATACGGGTAGGCCGAATAAGGTAAGATTTTCATATCCGTTG
>JAJFLS010000156.1 GCA_021772595.1 Opitutales bacterium | reverse complement strand
GCATTCGCGCAGGCGGTTTTCGCCAACTGGCGGGTCCAGTTGGGCTTTGCCTTGCATGAATTCAAACTTCATCATGGAACGCGCGCCGTCGCCGTCATAGTAACCGGTGCGGAAGATTTCCAATTCGAACTCCGCCACTGGATTGGTGCTCACCATGATCTTGAGTGTGTCGCCCGCCTTCACGCTCGCCTCGGAGCAGTAGCCCTCGATGCGAGGAGAACGCCACCAAGTATCCGGATCGATGTACTGATTGGTCAGCAACCAATCGCGCGTACCCTGCTTGGCATTTTCACGTTGGATCACATTTTCTCGGACACTCGATTGCGCAAACGCCTTGGGGATACCGAAAGAGCCTGATGCAAGTCCAAGGCTGGCGACCGCGGCGCCTTTGATGAGATCACGGCGATGAAGGCCGCGCTTGGTGTTGATTGAGTCATTCATGGTTACAGGTTTCGATTTGGAGCTGAAATTAAGATTAAGAATGTGTGGCTTGTTTACTGGATTAACCGATCCAGCACGTTTGCCGTGATACGCTGCACGCGCGAGTCCGGGCCTTGAGGATTATCGATAATTTTAACAGGATACGCCCCGACAAGTCGCGGGTTGCATAATGGCTTCCGACTTCGCCTTTCAGGCTACGACGGACGTGTCGCCTACATGATGAATGACGCAACAAACTCATCATGTTACCGACAAAGGAGGCATCCTGTAGCAGTGCAGCTGCGTATCCTGTTAAAAAATACCTTATTGCTATCATCGCGTTGTAGGCTTAATCCAGTTCCTCCACCATTTCCTGGTATTTTTTAAAGGAGGTCTGATGATGATCCGCAGCGGCTTTTTGGAGGCCGAAGGTATGCAAGATAACAGGACCTTTATAATCTACGGATTTCAGCGCTTTCAGCAACTGGGACGAATCGTAATCACCCATGACCAAGGGCTGTATGCCGCGCTCCCAGCCCTCCCTCTCATTCACCGCATCGATGTCGGCGCCGCTAATGGAAGGTAGTCGGAGCCAGGGCTCGACCCTGGCTGCCACTTCATCAAGTCGATCCCCATTGCCACCTCTGATTTCATGACAGAGATGAAGTGATATGAAAAGATTGTCACTTCCTATCTCCTCGACATAGGGTATGGCTTCCTCTGCGGTTTGGATAAGGATGTCGTTGCGGGGATTGCCCCCGGGGCCGTGTGGATAGATCACCAGCTCGACCCCTGCCACCCTGCACCGTTCCGCTGCCGAGCGAAGGAACGTTACGATCTGCTCGCGCTTCACTTTTTTCCCATCTTTTGCCAGCACGATAACCCACAGCTTTGCGTCCGATTTCTTGAGAATTGGAATCGCATTATCTATGTGCGCATTTTGGGCAGCGAGATTTCCTGCAAGATCGACGACGAGGAAACCTGCGTAGGCCTTGAATGGGACATCCTCGATTACTTCCTGGTACCGTTTCAGTAATCCCAGGTTTTTTTTACTACCTATGTTCATCACTAAACCAGAATAGCCAATCGATTCGACGGCCTTGATCTGGCTGGCCTCGTCCGCGCCCAGGCGTGGGAAATCGAAATTGAAGACCCCCAGCGTAAGATCCGCCTGACTCGAGTCGTCTGCCCACAGAGGGGAAATCGCAAACGCGAAAAGCGTTAGCGCGATCAAGGGGATTCGTTTTATGTAATTCGCGTTATGCATTTTCCAAAATTATTACTTCACAACTATACAATAGAATTTTAACCACAGATTTCACAGAGAACACAGATAAGTGATTGATAGTGTAGCGTATGTATGAGCACACAAGAAATGCTCTGTAATTTCTGTTTTATATAACATTTTCTAATAATTCCTGCAGATTACCCCACAGAAAGCTTGGTGGATCTGATATCATCCTAAGTTATTGTTACCCTGTGGCATCTGTGTTTTCTGTGAAATCTGTGGTTAAGGCTTTTCGCTGTTCCTATGGGATGGTTGTCTAATCACTTCAAAGTCATCGGATCCTTCATGGCGCATCCTCCTCAACAAATCTCGCTTCCGAAGTGTTTATTTGGGTACGATTCACTTGGGCGAGTTTGCTTACCTTCCAACCTTCCGCGGTCCGTTCGAACCAAAATTCGTATTGGCCGAAGAGCAGCGTGTTATCCACAGGATCGCCATTTTCGTCGTAGTGACGCGCGTGCAGAGAGGCAGTCGCGTAAGCCGTGTCGCCCTCAATCTGAATCACGAGCGGGAACGCAAGATGCTGCGTGCTGCTGAAGCGCGTGAAGAATATTTTCATACGATCAAGCCGATCCTGGTTTTTAATATCTCGGAATCCGTCTCTATTGCGAAGGGGAAACGCCTCTTTGAAAAGCTCCCCGTGCAATGGGTAGTCCCGCGTATCCACGCTATACGAATAAGCGGTAATAATATCCTCGATCTCCGCCCGATCGAGCAGGTAGTCGATCTTCTCCTCCAAGCTAGCGGAGCGAATTTCCTGGCGAGGCTTGCGCCATGACTCCGGCGTCATTCGCGAAGCCTCGGACTGGTTGGGAACTTGCGGTTGCTCAAAGCGAGCGTCTGACCGTTTCCAGCTTGGGCGCTTAGGCTCCAGGGCAGCTACCATTCCCTGATATTTTTTGAAGGACGTATGGTGATGGTCCGCGGAAGCTGTTTGAAGGCCGAAGGTATGCAAGACGACCGGACCTTTAAAATCGACTGATTTCAGCGCTTTCAGCAACTGGGACGAATCGTAATCGCCCAGGGTCAAGGGTTGTATCGCGCGCTTCCAGCCTTCCGCCTCATGATCATCGTTTGCCACATCTTTCTCGGCCCCGTTGATCGAAGGCAATCGAAGCCAAGGCTTGATCTTCGCTGCTATCTCATCGAGTCGATCCCCATTGCCCGCTCGCAGTTCATGACAGAGATGCAGCGAGATGTAAACGTTTCCGTTTTGTACCTCCTTAAGAAAGGGTATCATTTCCTCCACCGTTTCCATCTTATCCCCGTAGTGCGGATACAACACCAACTCAATCCCCGACGCCTTGGTTTTCTCTGCCGCCGATCGAACGAACTCCACGATCTGCTCGCGCTTCATCACGTTCTTTCGATCCCTCGGTATAAGCCATAGTGGCGCGTTCGATTTCTTAAGCGCTTGAATCACCTTATCCAAGTGCGCATTCAGCGCAGCGAGGTCGCGGCTAAAATTGACGGTGAATAAACCAGCAGTGACCTTGAATGGGCCATCGCCAATGGCCTCCTGATACCGTTTCAGCTTCTCAAGGTGCTTGGGGCTATCGACTGGCTGAACCAACCCAGCATAGCCAATCGATTGGACGGCCTTAACCTGGCTGGCTTCGTCCTCGCCGAGCCGGGCGAAATCGAAATCGAAGGAACTCAGCGGATAATCCGTCTGACTCGCCGAGAAACAGGAAGATGTTAACGCAAAAAATGTGAGGGCGATTAAGGGGATTCGTTTCATAAGAGGAAAGGTGTTTAACCACGGAGGACACGGAGGTACGGAGGATTTTTGATTCGGATTGCTCATTTTTCTCCGTTCCTCCGTGAACTCCGTGGTAAAAATAGTTCGTTTTCCTATCTTCATGTTCTCTTTCAAATGTCCCATTCGATTGTGTCGCCGTTGAATTCGGTGGTGATGAACAGGACATTGGGTTGTTCTTGCTTCTGAGCAAAGGCCACTAACGGTATCACACCGATTGATACAATCGCTACTAGTAGCTTTTTTATACTCATTATTCGGTTTTTCAATTTGCGTAATATCATTTGGCTCTGCCGGTTAACGACAGTAGAGATTGCTTCAAGGTCGCCTTCACGTCCGAGAATTCGGGATTGCCAGCCAGGTTGCGCCATTCGTTCGGATCCGTACGGTGGTCGTACAACTCCTCATCCCCGGCACGGGTCAGTATGTAGCGCCAATCCCTGGAACGGACGGTGAAATGCTGATCCTCAACCTTCGCAGGAACATCTTTCTCCACCGGGATACCCGCCACGATGACGCTTAGCGCCACCTCCGGTCCATTCCAGGAGCCGTTTTCAGGATCGTTCAGGAAGGGTCGGAGGCTGTGACCGTCAAGCAGCTTGCCCCCCTCTCGATACGTGTCTTCGTTCAGACCGCAAAGGTCGACGAGGGTGGGATATAGATCTATCAAGCCAGCGGGATGATTGCTTTCCTTCCCCTTGTTTCTTCCATCCGGCATCCGGATGATCAGAGGGACACGCGTGGATTCCTCCCAGACGGTCATCTTGAATATCTGGTCCTTTTCTCCCATGTGGAAGCCATGGTCGCTGGTGACGACCACAATGGTGTTTTCGGCATATTTACTCTGTTCGAGCGCATCAAGGACGCGGCCGATCTGGGCGTCGGCAAATGACACGCACGCTAGGTAGGCCTGCATCCAACGCCGCCATCCTTCGTCCCCCTCGTAACTATTTTTTAGAGCCTCGAACCGGAACTTCCCATACCGCTGCGCAAGTCCATCCGCGCAGTCATCCAAGTCGTTTTCAAGGTAAGGCGGCTTCTTGATTTCATCCAGGGGGAACTTGTCGAAATGGGACTGGGGCGCATGCCAAGGAGCGTGGGGCCTTACAATACCCAATGTAATGAGGAAGGGTTCGTCGTGATCTTGCTGAAGCGCCTTGATTCCAAAATCCGCGGTGAGCTCATCCGGCAAAGGATCCCTGTCCTGCTCCGTGTTGTAGCGAAAGGGTTTGCGACCCTTAATCAAGACCCAGCCTTTATACCCATCGATACCTTTCTTCTCATCAGGCAGGAACTCGGGAACATTATCAATGGAGGCAAATGAATTGAATCCGGTTATCCCGAATTGCTCCGGGACATCAGGATGGGCTCGCTTGGCTTTACTCATTACCATAGAGTCGTTGCCTGAATAGGCAAAAGGTCCGTATTCCGAACCGTTCCCGAATGTTCCGAGGCCGTCGCTCCTATTGAATAAAGGCTCCGTATTATGATTTTCATGAAATAGTTTACCGGCCCCGTATATACGGTATCCGTTATCCGCAAAATGTTCGAAGAAGGGTTTGGCGTGTTTCAGGGTCGGGTTATTGTGCCATTTATTCTGACCCTGAGAATGGCCGTAAAGGCCGGAATGATGGGGATAGACACCTGTCCAAAGACTCGCCCGCGATGGCCCGCATACAGGCGCCGCGCTATGAGCATTGGTGAATCGGATACCCTCAGCTGCAAGCTTCGACAGATTCGGCGTCTTTGCCTGCGGATGCCCGCCCATGCCTTCCACTGAATCGTTCAGGTCATCGCAGACGATGAACAAGACATTGGGCCGACTCTGCCCTTGAGCGACGACCGTACACTGTATCAGTATTATGCTTACAAATATTATAGATAGGCGTTTCATGCAACTGTCTTACTCTTCATCTTAATCAATTTTTTCTCCTCAGGCTGGGGATTAAGATGAAGAGTAAGATTAAGGTTTTATCATGCGCTGAAATAGGTTGTGAGTGATTTGCTGGTCGCGATTGAATCCTTTGGTGTCTTTCATGAGGTTCTGCTAATTACCTATTTGCTCAAAATGAGGATTTTTTCGGCACTATATACGTAACGCCATTGGGTTCATGGTGAGCAGGGATTTCTTTACGCATTTTCTTTTTGATCGCCGCGTATTCGGGATTGCTCGCGAGATTCGTCCACTCCCACTTATCCTTCGAATGGTCATACAATTCTTCGGTTCCATCTTCGTATACAATATACCGATACCGATCGGAGCGAACGCCGTAATTTTTATATCCGAAAGAGGTTACCGTCGTATCATCCCATGCAGCGCCAGGATTCTTCATTAATACAGAGAGGTCGTTCCCTTCTAGCTGTCCTTCAGGGGGCTTGATTCCCGTCAATGAGGCCAAGGTGGGATAAATATCCAGCAAGTTCGCCGGCTTGTTGGTAACGGTTCCCGGCGTGGTCACGCCTGGCGCCACCCAAATCATGTTTACCCGGGTAGCCCGCTCCCACAGGGAATATTTTGTCCAACGGCCTTTTTCGCCAAGTTGAAAGCCGTGATCGCTCCACAA
This sequence comes from Opitutales bacterium, assembly GCA_021772595.1. Classification (GTDB taxonomy): domain Bacteria; phylum Verrucomicrobiota; class Verrucomicrobiia; order Opitutales; family Opitutaceae; genus Pelagisphaera. The sequence continues at coordinate 4,458 of JAJFLS010000156.1, read as the reverse complement.
TACGATTATCGTATTGTCGGCGTACTTAGAATTTTCAAGCGATCCCACGATTTGGCCAATGAGGTCGTCCACCATGGCCGTACAGGCGAGGTAGGCTTGAATGGCCGGCTTCCATTGATTCGTCTCTCTGATCCTTTTCAGCCAAGGATTGTGGGCCATCTTCGAATGGGCCGCAGGCACGTCATCCAGATCATCTTCCCGGTAGCCTTCCGGTAGCTCGATATTCTCTAGAGGAAATCGATCGAAATATTCCTGGGGTGCGTAGTTGGGCAAATGAGGCTGAAAGATGCCGGCGCCAAGAAAGAAAGGCTCTTGTAACTCGCCCTCGAGCAATTTATTAGTGGCCCAGTTCGCGGTGATGCCATCGGGGTGGTCATCGAGGGTCACGTCCGGGTGCAAGGGTCCCCAATCAGCCTGCCTCGCCCATCCACCCAGAGGCGGCTTGGAGTTGAACTTGAGGCCTTCCCAGGAGGGAAGATCCTGCGTTTTGCTTGGGAAATACTCATCGAAGCCTCGCCCTTTGATTTCATAATTGAAATGATAGCCGTGAAATAGTTTTCCGCCCCCAGCAACGTAGTAACCGTTTTGCTGAAAGAACTCGGGCATCAACACCGACTTCTTCAGGATCTCGTTATTTATAATCGAATGTTTATTGGTATAATTCCCAGAAGTCGACGGCCTGATCCCGCTCATAATCGCAGACCGTGAAGGACCGCAGGCAGGCGCCGCGCAATGCGCATTGCTGAACACCATGCCCTTGGAGGCCAGCGTCTCCATATGCGGCGTCTTGGACTGAGGATTGCCCCCCAGTACGCCATTCCAGTCATTCATGTCATCGACCGCGATGAATAGTATATTTGGCTTGCGGCTCGAATCCTCCGCACGCGTGACAGACATCGTCGCCACGAATAGCGCAAGTGCCATTAAGGCCATTCTTTTCATGAATCTTGTGTAATGCATTTTCTGTATTATTTGATGTTTTTAAAAGTGTTGTTCTGCGTACTAATCCTCTTGAATAGAGGATTCGGATGAAAGTTTTGATGTTCTATATAATCACCTAACCCAAACGTTTTATAAACCACGGAGAACACGGAGGTACGGAGGATTTCAGATACGGTTCGCCATTTCTCTCCGTACCTCCGTGAACTCCGTGGTTAAATAAATTCTTCGTTCGTGGAATTTGCATAATCCATGGCTAATGAAGATTTCTTTATTCATAGGATCTCCCATAAGCGCCTACTTCCCTTCCGCTTTCCATTGTTTCATAAGGTTGATGTTTTCCTGTAACTGCTGAGCAGCCTCTGTCCTTCCGTTTTTCACCTGGGCGTTGAGGTATCCTTTCAATTGGCTGTCGTAAGCAGCTTCAGATTCGGGGAAGCGGCCATGGTCATCGCTCTCGATAATCCAATTTCCGAGGATGCCCCGCATTTCTCTCAGCTTAGCGAGATGCTTCGGGTCCTCGGCCAAATTGCGAATTTCCCAGCGGTCATCGACTAGATGATACAATTCTTCTTCCGGTCGCGTTTCCGCCATAATCAGCGATTGAACCGAGTTGAGCTTTCCGTCGGCATAGAGCTTCCGCAGCGGCGCCATAAACGGCTTTTTATCTTTGTATAGGTTGGGCTGCAAATACGGCCGTTGGGGATAGAAGTTTCGAATGTACTTGTAGTTGCCTTTGCGCACGCTGCGAATCCGGTCGACGGTCTCGTCGCAGCGATCACGAGCGGATACCACGTAGTCTCGGGGTTGGGCCAGCGGGCCAAAGAGCGGCCGGGCCTGCATGTACTCAGGAATATCGATTCCCGCGAAATACAAGGAAGTGGCCGCCATATCGATATGCTCAATCAGCTCATCGCGCGTAGTCCCCGTATCAATACGTCCCGGAGCCCACACCACAAAGGGAATCTTGATTCCTTCTTCGTAGAGGAACTGCTTGCCCCTCGCCTGGCTGATGCCGTGGTCCGTCATGAAAAAGATGATGGTATTATCGAGGACCTCGTCATCCTTGAGTCGCTGCAAGATACGTCCGACTTCTCGGTCGGTGTATTGCACGCTATTGAGATACTCGGCCCAGTCCTTTCGAAACACAGGGTCGTCGGGATAATACGGGGGTACGCTTACCTGGTCTGGCGTCACCAAGTCATCCAGCTCCTTCTCAACTTGGGCATACCGCTTTGGAATATTTCTGTATTTTCCGCCAAACAGCTGGACCTGGGCGAAGAAAGGTTGACCGGGTTTGCGGCCCGACCAGTCCGGGGCATCATAGAGTCCCTTTTGGTCCCACACGAAATCATAATCGGCCTTGCCGAAACCCTTGAAGCCTATGTTCGTATTGGAGAGGTAGTATCCCGCTTCCTTGAACAACTCAGGAACCATACGCACCGGCTCGGGCAAATACTGTTTGACCACGCCGCGCCCCGAAGGATGGTTATGCGCGCCAATGCTCGTCTGGTACATCCCCGTAATCATGGCGGAACGACTCGAGGAACAAACGGCTGCGGTGACGTAGGCCTTGCTAAAGACGACGCCTTCGTGGGCAAGTCGGTCTACATGGGGCGTATCGACGAGCGTTTGCCCTTGGTACCCAAAATCGCAGGACATGTCGTCGACAACGATCCAGAGAATATTGGGCTTCTCCGCTCCACAAAGCGAAACACTCAATACGCTCATCGCAGCGACTGCTGCGATACTCCTCAAACACTTACATATTCGAATTTTGGATACCTTTTTCATTCAGACCGCCCTCATCTAAAACTCGAATATTTTATCCGCACAGCGGATACCTATTGGTCCCGCGACTGCGGGAGCACAAGGCCTCAGGCCGTTGACTGTCAACCCCTCAACCGAATCGATTTTTAACAACGCTTCGCTTGTTGTTTCTTCGAAACAAATAGGTGTTTCTGCGAGACAATATGTTCGAGTTGATACAGGTGATAGCTTCACTGTCTACGGTAGTTAACGATACGCTAAGATTAAGCCTTTAACATGCGTTGAAACAGGTTGTGGGTGATCTGCTGCACACGCTCGTCCGGGCCTTGTTGAGCGACTCCATGCCTGCTTGGATTCTTGTGCCCCGGCGGGCTGGACAAACCATTGGCCCACCAAATCGTTGCGGCGTTAAAGACAACGTTGCCCTTGGGGCCGTCGTAAAGCGTCGAAGAGTACTGCCCCACGGCCTTCCCCTTGATCGTGGCATCTCCCTCCGCGACGATATTCATCCCCGGGAGATCCGTGGCCGGCGCCCCATGCCACTCCCAGCCCAAGAGTCCTTTGACGGAGTCTCCCTTCTTCATCCCGGTCCCTTCGAAGAGCCAATGCTCCGGCATCGCGCAGGTCCAATCGCCCGCGCCCATACCACGCCCGCTGGGTTGCTGGTTATCCAGTCGTCCTCCCATTAGCTGGGCGCCATCGGGGCCCATATTGAATTCAAAGCCTTCCTGGTTTTGCAGTTGTTTTTTTTGCGCTTCCGGAATCTTTTTGGGCATAGGCAAAAACCAACCTTCGCGCCGGGCAGCCCGGTTAGGCGTACCGTCGCTGGAGGGCAACATCGGCACGACGCAGAGAACGGAATTTCCGCCAAAAAAGGCCAGATTCACCCCTGCGTCACGGGCCTTGCTGACATTGTCGTACATCTCCACGGACCAGTACTCATCATGCCCCACCGAGATGAAGCCTTTGGTGCGTAGCAATCCCTTCGGATCGGCATGAGTATCGATATTAGAGATATAGGAAACATCGTAACCGTATTGTTCCATCCAATACGCTAACGGAAACTCCCAGGGCAGGAATTCGCCGGAACCGCCGGAGGTCTTGTGCTTGTTGACGGGATGTGTGAACAAGCCGTAGGGACGGTCGAAGCTCACCGTTCCGCTGGGGACGCCCTTGGTGTTAAATCCAGGGTGATCGGTATAAATAGAGAAGTCGGCAGGCCAGCGGTTATAGGCGCTCCAGGTCAGTTCGCTGCATTGAAATAGGAAATCGCAGGGACGATCATCGCGCACGATGAAGATGACGTAGCTCTGTATGTTCTCCTTCTCTGCCGTCAGCTTCCCCAGGTAGACGCCGCTCAGCCAATCCTCAGGGATCTCGAATTCGACGGATGGATCCCAGTTGCATTCCCGCACATAGTTTTCACCCACCGCCGGGTCTGACTGCGCCTTGCCCTTAACGGAATCGAAACGTTTCATCAGTCGCGCTCCATCTCCGTTGTAGTAACCAGTGCGGAAAATCTCCAATTTGAATTTCGAGACAGGATTCGTGCTCACCATAACGCGCAGTTTCTCACCCGCACGCACGCTGTTGGCGGAACAGTAGCCTTCAATCCATGGGCAGCGCCCGTCGTTGAGGTTCTTGTTTATCTTCCCGGGGAGCTGGCGGGTCTTGGTGAGCTGCCAATCGCGTGTGCCCGGCTTGGCGTTTTCGATTTGGATCAGGTTTCGTCTCGATGAACTGGATACG
>JAJFLS010000155.1 GCA_021772595.1 Opitutales bacterium | reverse complement strand
TCTCCAAAGATGAAGGTGAATCCTGGATACTTGAGCGTGAATTGGAAACCGATCCGAATTTCAGTTATTCCTACCCGAGTCTAACCTTTGTGCGCGATCGAGTTGTTCTTACCTACTGGGTTGGGGATTCCTCCAAGCGCCAATGGTCTACAAAATTTCGTTCCTTACCCGTTTCCTGGTTTTATCAATAATCCCAATCAATTATGAGAAAAAGCAAAACCCTCACTCGCATCCGCAATGGAGAACCGATCCGTATCTGTGCACTCGGACATTATATTCCATGCTATATCAATTACGCAGCCCACTACGGTTTCGATTGTATCTGGCTAGACTTGGAACATCGGGCGATGAACGACCGTGAGGTGCAAGCGCTCATGGCGTTTTTTCACAAGTATGACATCGATTGCATGTTGCGTCCATCGACACTCGAGAAATCCAAACTCTACAGATACCTGGAAGATGGTGCGAGTGGTTTTCTAATTCCCCACGTATCAACTCCTGAAAAGGCGCAGGCCCTGGTTGATGCCTGCAAGTTTCCTCCTCTGGGGGATCGTGGCCTCGATGGTGCGGGCATGGATAATGACTTTATGCTTTTCGACGATGACTACCCGGCGCGTACCGATGCCGAGACATTTTTGGTCGTGCAGATTGAAACCCATGAAGCCGTCGACAATGTCGATGCCATCGCGAGTATTGAAGGAGTCGATGGCCTTTTCATCGGTTCCGGTGACTTGGGCTTCCGGCTTAAGCAATCGCCCGATTACCCTGATTTGGAAACCTGTATTGAAACCGTCGCAGCGGCAGCCAAAAAACATAACAAAGTCTGGGGGCTCCCTGTGGGAACAGCTGAGGATGTTCGCAAACGCAAAGAGCAAGGCGCTCTACTGATGCCACGGGGCGGTGAAGTCGTTGCCCTCATGCGTGCTCTTGCTGCATGGGAGAAAGAGATGGACGGAATATTTCTTGATTGATTTATCCTGTCAGTCGCCATCGGGCTTGTCTTAGAACGGCTCTCTTCGAATTTTCCAATTTTTCATACCAAACGGTTAAGAGTGATCCGTCTGGAAGCTCTACAGTGCTTGGGTAACCTAGGTCTCCGCCTGCGCCGTCTCCGGATATGATCATTGGCTCCGACCAAGTTTCGCCATGGTCTGCACTTACACGTGACTGATTTCCATAGGGAGTGCGGCGATGCCCATAGCTCATGAGTAAACGTCCGTCTCTCAATTTGGTTAAGAAGGAGGGTAGTCCCCAAACACCAATTGAATGCGGAGTGGACCATGTTTTACCACCGTCGGTGGATTCGCATTGGAGGGTTTCGCGTTCATTGATAGGATTGTGATTTCGAATATGGACAATGATCCTTCCGTCAGCTGCTTCAACAGCATGCAGTTCGTGATAGCTTTCCTTCGGATCATCACCTGGACGTGTCGGAATACTTGATAACCATTGCCAGCTCAGCCCGTCATCTTTTGATTCACAAACACCTACTTCTCCGTCTCCGGTCCAAAGAACTTTGCCTGCATAAAGCAATCGACCATCGGACAATTGTATGGGGCCATGTGGACTGTTTACTAAACTCGAATATCGGGCTGACCATGTAATGCCACCGTCGGTCGATCGGATCATCCATTGTCCGAGCTCTGCTTTTCTTTCCTCAGGTGAAATTCTATTGTGAACGGACAACCATCGGCCGAGCTTTTCTTTAGACCATGCTCCGGGTTCATCCTGCTTAGTGGACAATGCTTGATTGAGCCCGTGCGTTTCGTAGGCCAGGGAAGTGAAGGTCGTTGCGAGTAAGCTTCCTTTTGTCGTCTCAACAATTCCCGCATCGCGATCATCGATCGGACCATCGAGCAATGTTCTTGGCCACGACCAGGTTTTTCCATTATCCATAGAACGCATCATATCGACTCGTCCAAATGGGCATACATGGGCTTCGCGTCCGCCCGACCAAACAACCATAAGTTCACCATTGGAGCGTCGAGTTAAGGTTGGCCAGCCACAGTAGTACTCGGGTTGTTGGCTGATAGTGCGGGTTTCGAGAACATTGATCCTTGGAGTTGCCGATTTTGCTAAAACATAAGGAAACCCTAAACAAGTACTGGCCGATGTTAGCGTACTGAACTGAATGAATTTACGTCGGGAAATATGCCAAGGTTTCATAGTGGAATTAACTCCTTTGATTATAGGTTCTCAAAAGGATACATGGGATTGCGACGATGCCGGTAGCTGATCTGAGTCAAGTCAGCCCGATTGACGCCAGGTGTGTCGACATGGATAAATGATCCGGCAATGGGACGGTAGGCTGCAAGGGGGGCGATGACGCCTTTCGCAACAATGATCTTAAATTGATTAGGATTAAGACCAAAAGCAGTGAGTTGTTTCAGGCTGAATGGAGGTACTCGCTTGCTGGTGAGCATGATGGTGATGCGACCATCCATTGTTTCAACGATGGCGGTCGATCCTTGGTCGTAATCGGTGAATCCTCCATGACGTGCTTCTGTTTCTGAAAACGTTCCCGCATGGAGGGAAAGAACTCGAACGCAGATACAAAACGGATCTCCATGAAGCGAATCGCTTTTCCCGCCGATGCTCATTTCCAGATGTCCATCGAGACCTGCTTGGGAAGCTTGGGAAACTGCTTCCGGATCGTAAATGCAGACGAAGGATTCTGTTGCATTCTGCTTATGGAGTTCAGTGAGCAGAGTAGTGCCGTCAGCAGGGGAACCGCCACCGACATTGTCGCCCATATCCAATAGCACGACCGGGAATGAATCTGTTTGAAGAGCCATTACTACGGCTTGACTCGCGTTCACAAAATCGGGTTCGAACGTATGGCGCTGCTCCCACAGTTTGTTTGAAAGCTCTTGGGCGGTTTCTTCCGCTAGTGGTTGATCATTGTCCGTAACGACAAGAACGGACGATCCCATTTCGGGCACATCTGAATAGGGGAATCCAAGAACGATAGAATGAGATAGGACTTTAGGTTGACTAGCTCGGGCTTTGGCTACCTGGTAAAAATCAGATAAGGGAGACTTCGATGTTTCCTGGGATTGTATGTTGATTGCCGTTGAGGGAAAGGCGGCAGTTTGTGTGGGACGTATTTCTCCGCGTAAGGTTTTTGCGAGCAGGTCGGCTGCTTGGCGTCCGGTATCCCGTTGATCCAGGTGTGGGTTGGTGGAGTAGGCGATGATTGCGTTGGTCGCCTCGACCATGGTGTTGGATAAATTCGCATGTGGGTCGATGGTGGCTACGATGGGAATCTCTGGCCCGACAAGCTTTCGGACTTCTCCTAACCAATAGCCGTCCGCATCAGGGTGGTTTTCCGCGACGGTGGCCCCATGAGGTGCGGCCAGTATGCCATCCAATGGGCCGGCCCTTTGAAGTTCGGTGAGCATGAATGTTACTAGCGAATCGAACGATGCAGCTTCAATGACTCCATAAGGAATCGCCCGTGCCAGGAAAATGGGTACCGCTTCAATTTCTGAATCGGCTAGTCCTTCAAAAAAACCTCCCACTTCGTGTGGGGCGTCCGCCATGTGCTCTCTGACTTTTTCTCCAACTAAGTAGAGGTCTTCCTTGAAATGTTCGAGTGTCGTCTTGTCCTTGATGAAGGTATTGGATTCCTGAAGAAGTCCAACAATGCCTACGCGTTTAGACTTCATTGCGGACAACAGATTCAAATTCTTCAAAGCTATCAACGAGGGGCGTATTTCTGTTCGCGATCATACGATCAATCGAAGGTGCATCCTTGAACCCTGATCCTGTAATGAGACTAACTATTCGAGCACCTTGGTCTACTTCGCCTTTCTCTATGGCTTTTGCCGTACCGGCTAGGGCAACTACACTTGCGGGTTCGGCAAAGATGCCTTCGTCCGTGGCAAGTCGTTGTTGGAAATGATAGACTTCTTCGTCGCTGACGGTATATCCGAATCCTCCTGAATTTCGACAAGCAGCAAGGGTCTCATCACCATCGAGCACACTGGCTACCTGGAGCCCGCTTACTTGGGTCGTGCATTGGCAATCCTTCGCTCGCTCAGCTCTTTCGCGAAGAGGAGTTGCTATGGTGTCGTTCCCCTCTGGCTGAACGCAGTGCACTGCTGTCTTTCCATCAAGAGAAGCAAAGCCCCGAGCTACAGCCAACGTGAGACCACCGCCACCGGCTTGAGTAAAAACGTGATCTACCCCTTGAGGCAGTTGAGCTGAAATTTCGTGGGCTAGTGTCTGGACGCCTCCCATTCCTAATGGTGAGAAACTGAATGCGCTTACCTGCACGGTCGTACCAAGTTCATTTGCCAGAGCGTTTAGCTTCTCAATGGTTTCTTGAGTGCATTTTGGGACTGTGCCGAAATTACGGATACGAATCAGCTTTGCGCCATAGGCCAGCATTTGGGAAAGCTTCGCCTGAGGTGCCGTATCGACAATGGCTAGGATACAGGGAATACCAGCTGCCGCTGAGTATGCGGCCAGAGCGGCACCCGTATTGCCACTCGATGTGCCTAGGCATAGGGGCGCCTCGGATTGCTCTGCCAGTAAATGAGAAATGGCTGATGCAGCAAATCGGTCTTTAAAGGAGCCCGTGGGGTTTACGTTTTCCAGTTTGAAATAGAGATGGTTGAGCCCCAGTGATGGTCCTATGGAACGTGAACGAATAAGGGGTGTATCTCCCTCGCCCAGACTGATACGATAGGATTCTGGAGGAGATACAAAGTGGTCGCTGTAGTTCCAAATACTCACGCTTGCTATTCGAATTCTCCTGGGCGTATCCGGTTCTTTATCTCTCGGGTCATCCAGGTATGACGCAAGCCGCCGTCTACGGTGATCTCGGTGGCAGTGATGTAGGATGCTTCATCACTCGCTAACCAACGAGCGGTCTGAGCTATTTCTTCAACCGTTCCCCAGCGTTGCATCGGGATGACAGTCTCGGAGTAATCACGCATGTCTTTTGAAAGCGATGTATCGGCTGGTTGATCTTCTTTGCCTCCGCTGTAATCTGCCCCGAAATCGGTTTCAATGGCTCCCGGGGAAAGTGCCAGGACTCGGATGCCGTCCCCAGCTAGTGCATTGGCCATTTCCCATGTGAGACCTAAGAGGCCCGCTTTTGTCGCTGCGTAGACGGCGCAAACGCCTTTGGGGATATGTGCTTCGACCGAAGCAATGTTGATGATGACACCTCCATGCTTTTTCATGTGAGGAGCAGACCACTTAGAGAGAAAAGCCGGTGCGGTAAAGTTTACATCAACTGCCAGTTGCCAGTTGGCCGGTGTGATCTCTCGAATGGTTTCAAGCTCACGGGTGGCAGCATTATTGATAAGTGCATCAATGCGACCAAATCGCTCCGCAGTTTGCTTTACGGCATCTTCAACTTGTTCGAGGGAAGAAAGGTCTGCCACGAGCGACAACACTTCGGCACCTGACTCCTCCAACAGAGAAGCTGTTTTCTTCAATTCATCACCATCTCGATCAAGAATGGAAAGGGCGTAGCCAGCATTGGCGAATTCTTTGGCGGTGGCGGCTCCAATGCCACGGGCGGCTCCGGTGATTAAGGCAACTTTCATATTAGTTTAGTTTCGAGGATTACGGCTAAACTGTCACCTTCTTTTACCGCAGGGAAGCTGCGCAGCACAATGACGCGACCTGAATGGTCAGCAGAGATGGGGCGAGCATCAGTTCCCAGGGGGTTGATAACTTGGCCGAGCTTATGGCCTTGTTCGATGGTTTGTCCCAGGATGACGGCAGCTTCGAAATAACCGTCCATTGGGCTGGGGTGGCAAACTTGCATGTGCCCAGAGCTGGGGCGTGGATCTTCTACGACCAGGTCAAGTGATGGAGAAGGGGGGCGAGCATCCATTATCCCTAATTCGGCCATGATATTGAGGCAGCCTTCAAAATAGGCCTGGGCTCCTTTATTGGAACATTCGCCGCCACCCAGGTATTCCGCATAGATCGCGGGCACTTTGGCATCACGAGCGATGGAGAGTGATCGCCCCTCGAGATTGGCCGAAGTTCCCCAGATGATGGGGAGTCCGAAGGCCCTGGCCATGTGTTGTTGGGTTTCCAGTATGGATGAATCGGATACAAGGTTATAGCCTACAAGTGGATCTACCTGCATGATGCTGCCGCCGGTGTGCAGGTCGATATAGTAGTCAGAGTCTTCAATAAGCTGAGAGAGTTCGTGTGCCACACGTTCGGTGATGGTGCCGTCCTTTTTGCCGGGACAAGTCCTGGCCAGATCAAGTTCATCTTCACCGGTCCTTGATCTGAGTGCAAAAGCGGATTCGTTGACCACGGGCACGAGGGTCAATCGTCCACGGAGGTTGTTATTATCAATGGAACCGATGAGTTTTCGAATGGCGACCATGCCTTCATATTCATCGCCGTGAACACCGGCGGTAATCAACAGATTAGGTCCATCGCCTGCTGTGCCTTGAATCTGGTGGATCTGAAAAAGGGCAGGCATGGACAGGGTCTTCTGAATTATAGATCGAGCGGGTATTGCGAAAGTCGTTCGCAGCCGGATTCTGTGATCAGATAATTCTGTTCCAGTCGGATACCGGCCTTCAGTTCCTCTCCGTAGAGTCCGGGTTCGACTGCGACTACGTCACCAGCTTGAAGTGTATCGTCCCAGTGGGGATTGAGGTGAGGGTATTCGTGAGCGTCGAGACCTATGCCGTGGCCTAGATGGTGAAAGAAAGAGTAAGCATTCCAGCCTTCTAGCTTCGCGTGCACTTCCTCGAACAAGGTTTTGCAGTTGAGACCCGGACGAAGGTATTGCTCGAACTGAGTATGCATATCAGCGAGACGCGTTTGAGCTTTTTGTTGCGCTTCGGTAGGTTGACCATCGACAGCAAATGCACGGCAAAGATCTGAACGATAACCACGGTAGCCAACCCCGATGTCGAGGACGGCTATTTCTCCAGCCTCGGCTGAGCGGTTCCTTGGGAATCCACCGGGTTCACCGGATCTGAAATCGTTGCCCCAGCCTGATAGAGGTTCACCGATAGCTTCAACTGCAGCTGCGTGCATGGCTCCAAAAAGGGTAAGCTCACTTAGTCCGGGCTTTAAGATTCGGCGGGCTTCTTCATAAGTCGCTTCAGTGGCACGAATGGCGAAGCGGAGCATTTCGATTTCATCTGCCTCTTTGCAACGACGTAGAAGCTGATACTCGGAAGTAATGTCTATCCAGTCGGCAGCATCTACGAGACCGGGAAGTAATTCACCTGAAACGCCGATTCGATCGAACGATTTTATGCTTGGACGAATAGCATCTGCTAACCGACCAGGAATGTTCTCAACCAAGGTGCACAGTTCTTGAGGTTCGTAAGAAACATGATTCTCAATTGCCGGGGCACCCAAGTCCTGGCCGGGGGCGAAGAGAATGGTAGTTCCTTCTCTGGAAACCAATACGGCTACTTGTGTGAGTGATT
>JAJFLS010000154.1 GCA_021772595.1 Opitutales bacterium | reverse complement strand
CACCGAGTTTTTCACTTCTGCATCGGGCATGATGATGACGTGGTTTTTGGCCCCGCCATTCGACTGGACGCGCTTGCCGTTTTTTGTGCCTGTTTCGTAAATGTACTTTGCTACCGGAGTCGAACCTACAAAGGAGATGGCCCGCACATCCGGATGGGTTAAAAGAGTATCCACGCTTTCCTTACCGCCGTGGACAAGATTGAGGACTCCTTTGGGAAGCCCCGCTTGATCCAGCAGTTCGATTAATCGGATCGCAGTTAAGGGTACTTTTTCACTGGGTTTAAAAATGTATGTGTTGCCCGAGGAGATAGCCAAAGGAAACATCCACATGGCGATCATTGCAGGGAAATTGAATGGAGTGATGCCCGCGCAAACGCCCAACGGCTGGCGAATGACTTCGCAGTCGATGCCTCGGGCGATGTTTTCCAGATATTCACCTTTGAGGAGTTCGGGAATGCCGCAGGCGTATTCAACGCATTCGACTCCACGCTGAAGTTCGCCACGCGACTCGCCGAGAGTCTTGCCGTGCTCGAGGCTGATCGTTTTGCAAATCGAGTCGAACTCCTGCTCTAGCAGCGTCCGGTATTTGAACATGACTCGGGCGCGCTCTACCGCAGGCGTTTCCGACCAAGAGGGAAACGCGTCCTTTGCCGCTTGCACCGCTTCGTTTACGGTATTGGCGTTCGCCAGTGGAGTTTCGGCGATGACGTCACCTGTTGAGGGATTGTGTACCGGACTGGTCGGCAGATCGGACCGTTCGGTCCACTCGCCATTTATATATAAAGGGCAGGGGAGTAGTTCTTGAGACGTTGTGCTCATAAGCGTTTGTTTTGTATAAAAATGATTAGACGAGCATGAGGCCGCGAATGTCTTTCAGCAGACCTTCGTAACCCTCAATGAATTGATTGATCGTATTGATGGAGGCGCCGTAGCGGACGAATTCGTCGTGGGTCATGCCGTCCTCGTTGTAGGCCTGCTTGAAGTCGTCAAATTTCATGAGCTCGCCCATGATGGCCTCGTCCATGGGTTCCTCAAGACTAAGCCGTGGATTGATGTCGGCGTCGTTATATTGTTTCCACCATCCGTAGGGGATGGATTGGAGGACGTCTGGACTAATAATTTCCGACCATTGAATTTGGTTCCGGTAAGCGGCGGCGAGGAGTGTTCCCTTGTATCCACGGTCGCGGAAAATCTCGGCTGCATGCTTGAAGACGGCAACGCCCGCCCATTCGAGGGCATCTTTGTCCGCGTCAATCCCGCCCGCTGCATAGGAGCGTTTGAGTTGGTCGTCCACTCGACCGACCATAATTGTTATATAGGGGTGGATGGAGTCAGGATCTGCGGCGCGTTGCAGTCCGCGATCGATCGCTTCTTCCGCCGCGATCGCCTGGGCCACGGAAAAAGACACGGTGACATTCACTCGCACACCCGCTGCGGTCATGCCTTCAATCGCGTCCAGGCCCGCTTTCGTCGCGGGCGCTTTGATCGCAATGTTGGGAGCTAGTGAGGCGAGCTCTTTGCCATGTTCAAGCATCCGTTCGGCGTTGCGATAGTATTTCGGATTCACCTGTAGGCAAAGGTGCCCTTTTACTCCCTTCGTTTCTTCATACACAGGTAGGAGAATTTTGGATGCATCTGTTCCCACGCGTTCGATGAGCTTCCAGGCGATGTCTTCTTCGGAATCCGTAGGATTGTCGTTTATCAGATCCTTCAATACGGGAATCCATCGTTTCGAATCGCTTTTTACGGCTGCTGCGACGATGACGGGATTTGAGGTTGCTCCCACAGCGCCCATACTAACGGCGTCTGACAATTCGTTGATGTCGCATGAGTCGTTCCACCAATCGGCGCCCAATGCTTGCATGCGTTGCATGTTGTTCTGACTGACTGTCTGTGTTTCGGACATAATGATAGAGGTTAATTAATGTTATAAACCAGTTGTTTCGCGCAGATAGTTTCGCGCTTTCAAAGCGTACTCTTGTGGATTGGCTTTCTCTGGATCTTGTTCGGCCTCGACGACGTACCAGCCTTTGTATCCGCGTTCGGCTAATCGATCAAGCAAAGGAGGATAATCCACCCCAGGCTCACCCTCAGCTTCGTCACCAGGAACGGTATAAACGCCGGCCCTTACCGCGTGGCCAAACGAAAGCCCTTCCTCTTTGACCCGCTCGACAACGTTAGGTCGAATGTTCTTCAAATGCACGTGAGCGATGCGATCAATGTACCGCTCTAGAATTGTTGTCGGATCAATTCCGGCGAACGCCAAGTGACCGGTGTCGAAAAGTAGATTCAGCTTTCGAGTATTGGCCATTAAGGCGTCAAGCGCGGACTCGGACTGAACGGCGGTACCCATGTGGTGATGGTAAACGGCCGGCAAGCCTTCACTGTCGGCCAGTTCGCTTAATCTGTCTAAGCCTTCGTAAACGCGTCTCCATTGTTCTTCGGAAAGCTCGATCATTTCCGGTCCGAACTTGAGAGGCCGGGACTCGTCTCCATGGATCGCGTTGCTGCATTCGGCCAGGATGACGACGGAGGCATCCATAGCCTTGAGGAAATTAAGGTAATCAAGAAATCGTCGTTCCTCTTCTGCGTATTCTTTATCGGCTAGGTACGTACTGTGCCAGCCGCCGATCAGCCTTAGCTGATGCGAGATCATCAACGTTCGTAGCGTGTCGGGGTCTTGTGGATACTTGTTGCCGACTTCGGTGCCTGCGTATCCTGCCGCATGCATTTGCTGAAAACAGGTTTCCAAGGGAGTGTCGCCACCCAGGTCCCGGAAATCATCATTGCTCCAGTTGATGGGATGCACTCCAAGAGGATTGTTCAGCTCCTGGAATCTTTCGCGCATATTCAATAGTAGTACCTCTGCTTCTTCTTGGCCTCTTGGTAATCCTTCTGGGATTGCTGGACAGCCGGGATATTCGATGAATCCGAAACGGGAACTTCCCACCAGGAGTAGCCTGGGATATTCGAGTCTCTTCTTATGGGAACGTAGATCAAGGTAGTCCTCGTTTCTTTCTTCGCTTTGGCCAGCGCCTCAATGAGTGACTCCTCGTTTTCAGCGCGGTAGACATTGGCCCCCATGCTCTGGGCATTGGCGCAGAAATCGATTTCCACGAAGTCACCATCTAGTCGCTGGCTGCCGTCTTCTCGGTGGCGGAATTCGTTTCCGAACTCGTTTCCTCCGCAACTCTTTTGCAGGCCGCGGATACACTGGAAACCATGGTTGTCGACCAGAACGATCGTTATTTTCAGGCCTTCCTGGATGGAAGTAACGATGTCTTGGCTCAGCATCATATAGCTGCCATCGCCTACGAGGGTATAGACTTCCCGGTTGGGGTCCGCCAACTTTACGCCCATGGCGCCAGCGATCTCGTAGCCCATGCAGGAATAACCGTACTCCGAATGGTAGTCCATCGAGTCTTTGCAATTCCATAGCTTGTGGATGTCGCCGGGAACTCCGCCGGATGCGTGGACGGTCGTGGAATTCTCGTCGCCGAATTCGTTGAGAATGTGAATCACTTCGCTCTGATAAAGTGGTCCATTATCGTTGTCGGGGTGAACGATGTCCGCATGGGCTGCTTTCCAGCTTGCTTTCCAATCGGAAAGGTTGCTGGCGTAATCCGCTGGGACCGCATGGCCATTCAGAGCTTCCGTCAAATCTTCCAGAACAGCCCTGGCATCACCGATAAGTGGATACGCTCCATGTTTGTGGGCATCCATCGCATTGACATTGATCGCGATAAAGCGGACGTCCGGATTTTGAAACTGCGATTTTGATGCGGTGGTAAAGTCGGACAGGCGAGTGCCGATGTTGATGACCAGATCCGCTTCGACCGCTGCCCGGTTGCCCGCGAGATTTCCGGTGGCTCCAACAGAACCGAGGCATTGTGGATGGCTCTCTAGCATAGACCCTTTTCCGGCCTGCGAAACGACCACTGGGATTCCGAGTTGTTCAGCGAAAACGCGCAAGGCGTCTTCCGCCTCCGAGTAGTGGATACCCCCTCCGGCGACAATGAGCGGTTGTTTGGCTGCTTTGATTTGCCGCGCGGCCTCTTGTAATGAATCTCTCGTTACAGAATTGCGATCGATGTTATAAACGCGTCGTTGAAACAGGTGGGCAGGGAAATCGTAGCCTTCCGCCTGCACATCTTGCGGCATAGAAAGGGTTACGGCTCCCGTTTGGGAGGGGTCGGAGAGCACGCGCATCGATTCGGGCAAGGCGGAAAGCAATTGTTCAGGACGGTAAATGCGGTCCCAGTATTTCGAGACCGGTTTGAAGCAGTCGTTCACGCTTGAATCTTGGGTGAGCGGATTCTCCAGTTGCTGTAACACCGGCCCAGGAATGCGACTGGCAAAGATATCTCCCGGCAGAAGCAATACCGGCAGGCGGTTGACGGTAGCCACAGCCGCTCCGGTGATCATATTGGTCGCTCCGGGCCCGATTGAAGAGGTGCAGGCCATGGCGCCTAGGCGACGGCGAGCTTTAGCGAATGCGGTTGCGGCGTGCACCATGCATTGCTCATTCTTGCCCTGATAGTAGGGGAGACCGTTGCCTCCATATTCTTCCAGCGCTTGACCGAATCCGGTAACGTTTCCGTGTCCGAAAATTCCAATTACACCATTGATCAGGCGATGCTCTTGGCCGTCCCGGGCAATGTATTGATTCTGCAGAAATTTTACGATGGCAGCCGCCACCGATAGTCGTTCAGTTTTCATAGTTACCCTTGATCTCCTTGGGGTTTCCAGCCTTGGTCGTCCGGCTCTAGCGTCCACGTGTGGTCGGGAGTAAATTCAAAACCAGTGTACGGATTGTTTTCAAGATGACGTATCACCCATAGATACCACATGCCGTAGCCAGGCGCCGACACTTGAGCATGGTCCAGTTGTGGGGGAATGGCGATGGTGTCGTTCTGCTGTACTTTAAATACCTCGTCGCCTAGTTCAGCGTGGCCGTAACCTTGCGGCTTGGTAAATCGGTAATGATATATCTCGGGTTGGTCGTGATGGTGAGGCGGATAACTGGACCAGCGTCCGGGATAGTTGACGACTTCGCCGATGACTAGGTTCGCTTCCGGGTTTGTGTCGTAGTCGAAAATCAATCGCACATTTCGCAGACAAGCGTCTTGAACCAATCCGGCGCCGCGAAACTCTGGCGAGAGCTTATCGGGCGTATATATAGTGGGCTTCAGTTTCCGCTCGTTTGTGGTCCGCGTTACTGCCCACTCCACTTCTTCGCTTAGTGGTTCTATTATGATCGGAGTCTCTGGTCCCAGGTGAATGGCCGTTGGAGCTTCGTCGAAAATCGAGTCGCGTTTGACGTTCTGCTCTTCGCCGTCGAGCGAGATCTTCGCCTCGCCGCGGATAAGAAGCCAAACGGATTCTTTGGCGCTTGTTTCGTCGATAATCTCGCCACGACTTTGGACTTTGATTCCAAAATCCATTTGGGTGTCGAGCCCGCCCGAGGACGAATCGCCGGCTTCGGTTATTTTGGTGTATCCGGCGCCAAATTCTGGAGCTGGACTCGGTATGAGATGAGGCGATCGATTGTTTGAATGTGCCATTGCCGCTAGCTAGTATTTGCGAGTGATTTTCGAGAAATCGGAGATTGATAGAGCTAAAATGTAAACGTTTACATTAATCGTGATTCAATTGTCCAATCTTTTTTCGTTTTGATTCGATCATAGGGTATGAACTTAGGACACAGGATTCACCGAATGAGCGCATTCAGCAAGACTTTCTCAGGATAAGCTCTGGGCTGAGGCGGAGTTTCGATATGGGCAAATCTGGATTGCTTAGGCGGTCCAACAAGAGTTGAGCCGCGGTTTGACCCACTTCGTAAGCAGGTTGTTTTACAACGCTGAGCGGTGGATCTAGCGATTCGGCCCAGGGGAAATCGTCGAAGCCAATGAGCGCGACGTCTTCCGGTATGCGGAGATTCCGTTTGTGGATTGCTTCGAGGGCGCCGACGGCCATGAAGTTGTTGGATGCGAACACGGCCGTGGGAGGTGAAGTCAAATCGAGCAGCTCTTCCGCAAGCGCGCGGCCAGTGCTTTGCGTGTAGTCACCGGTCCGAACAAGTTCGGGGTCGATAGGCAAGTTCGCTTCCTTGAAGGCCTTCTCAAAACCGCGCTTTCTCTGACGACTGTTCGAGATGGAGCCAGGGCCCGCGATCATTGCGATACGCGTGTGTCCAAGTTGGATTAGATGATCAATCGCCGCTTTGGCTCCGATAACGTTGTCCACTTCTACCGTGTCTACTTGGACGCCTCTAATCGCGCGGTCTACGAGGACCACGGGCATCCCTTTCTCGATGACTTCCAGTACCGCGGCGTTGCTTTCCTGATTGGGCGGCAGTATGACTCCATCCACTGATTCGGCCCGCATGACATCCAAGTAGAACTTCTCCTTTTCGTATTTGTCATCGGAATTGCATAGTATGACCGCGAAGCGATTCGCGTAAGCGATGTCCTCGATTCCTCGCGCGATCTCGGCGTTGATGGGATTCTGTATGTTGGGCAATATGACGCCAAGAAGGTGGCGCAGGCCTCCCTTTTGCCTGAGGCGACGCGCGACACGGCTTGGCAAATAGCCTAGGCTCTCCATAGCCTTTTCGACGGATTCGCGCGTCGATGGGGTGACTTTATCGGAACCGTTTATGACCCTAGATACGGTAGCAATGGAGTAACCGGACAGTTTTGCTACATCGTTAAGACTCGGCATGAAATGGAGAGAATGTGAGTATTTCGCTGCGGTCAATGAGGTCTTAAGCTTTTTTGGAGCCTCGGGGGCGGTCGGCTTGGCGCTTTATCAATCATCGTCATCGCTTCGCTAGGTTGCCCTTCGGGCAAACAGGATCTCGCTTGGCGAGATAGAGGTTCGAGCTGGAAATTCGTGGAGCCTTTTTCCGGCAACGCCGGATAGGCGTCAACTTAAGTGTTTTCACAAATGTAGGAGCCTGCTTGCAGGCGATTTTCTTCGCTATAACTCAGGGAAACAATCGCCTGCAAGCAGGCTCCTACACCAGGCGAACTCTCGTTTTCAGCTTAAGTTGACGCCTATGGGCAACGCCGGGACCTATTGACTTGTGGAGCAAGTCTCCTAGCGCAGCGATGACGTTTCAGGCTCCAGCTTTGCATCGTTTGACGCTCGTGCTCGAGATTTGGGCATTTATTTTTGAGAGAAGCGAATTTTCTTTTAGTGAAAAACGGCTCTTGGACTGTCTTAGTATTGATGGGATTCCGTTTTGTTGAGATGGCCTCAAGAGAGGAGACTTTATGAAGGTCCTGATCGTGGGGCTTTCTGGCTTAGTGGTGGGGATTGCTATCTTGCTGCTGGTTCAGGTCTATCAGGAGGATCCGCCAAGCGAGACACTTCTAGTGGAGGCAGTGCCGCCTACAGAGGAGAAATTGGTGAAAGCTCCAGAGAGAGCTAATATGGAGTTTGATGACGCTCCTCTCTCGGAAGTTGTTCGCGTCTTTAACAAAAGCAACGCGACCCAAATCGAGCTTGCTGATCCGGCGATGGGCGAAATGAAGATTACCGCGTCGCTCCGTTCGGGCAATCCCGATGTGTTCGTCAGCCTCCTGGAGTTGACGTTTGATCTTCGCGTCGAGCATGTAGACGAATCGAAGATAGTGCTGTATCGGAAAGAGGCGCTTTAGCTCTACTTTGTTAAATGAGTGAGCAGGTAGGGCAACGACGTCCCGGCGTGCCGCG
>JAJFLS010000153.1 GCA_021772595.1 Opitutales bacterium | reverse complement strand
CACAGTGCCGACGAAGAAAAAGGGCTCAAAAGCGGATATAAAGAATGCATGAGTTTGCAACTGGGTTGGAGCGGTAACGATTTCGACGCGCCCACCATATTCGAACTTAACGGTTTCCGAAAAAAGGATGACTTCATCCGGTCCCATCGAATCAAACTAGCTGACATCGATCTCGAAGACATTCCTGTCAAAGCTTCGAAGGGTCCTGGCTTATCGCAAGGCGAAAGGCAACGTCTGCAAATTGAGAAAGTCCAAGATAAGAACTCTCAGCCTTTTCTCGATTCAGGCGGTTTGGGCTCCGAAATGAGCCAGCTGGTTTATCCACTCCATTTTATTGATTTCGAAACCACAACTGTAGCGATCCCCTTTAGTGCGGGTCGCCAACCTTACCAGATGGTCGCATTCCAGTATTCTCACCACATTCTCAATCGCGATGGTAGTATTGAACACAAAGGCGAATATCTGGATGTGAATCAAACCTTCACCTCAAATTACGATTTCGCTCGGGCATTGAAGGCCGAGCTTTCCAACGACGAAGGATCAATTTTTCGCTACTGCACCCACGAAAACACCGTGCTGAATAATATCCGCGATCAGTTGAATTCCGATCCAGAAGACATCCCTGACAGCGAAGAGCTATGTGACTTTATCCAATCGATCACGAAGTCCCCCGGGAAAAGCGTTGATCAGTGGGAAGGCTCTCGTTGCATGATCGATCTATGGCAGTGGGCGAAACAGTATTACTACGATCCCTACACGCACGGCTCGAATTCGATGAAGTACGTCCTGCCAGCGATCATGAATTCCTCAGCATTTCTTCAGGAGAAATATTCGAAGCCCATTTATGGAGCCAGCGCAGGAATCAAAAGCCACAACTTTTCGGACTGGACATGGGTTGAAAAACTGCCCGACGGATCTATCAAAGATCCCTACAAGCTTCTCCCGAAACTCTTCGAAGGAATCTCTGACAAGGACCACGATATCCTTAGCGAGGAAGACGATCTGTGCAATGGAGGAGCCGCTCTCGCCGCGTACGGCCGTATGCAATTCACCGAAATGAGCGATTACGAAAAGGTAGAACTTAGCTCCGCTCTTTTGAAATATTGCGAGCTCGATACACTTGCTATGGTCATGCTTTTCGAAGGTTGGCAAACGATGATTGAAGGCACCTCCACAAGTTAAGCTCTTCTAGCATTTCAAAATTAGAAAGGAGGTGATTCCCATCGCACGTAACGAACAAACCAGCAAAAAGGCCGCATCGGCGGCTTCGAAAGTCCTGCGAAGCAAGACGGCATCCAAAACTGCAAAAACAGCTGCAGGATCGGCGTTGACCCAAGCGCCAAATCGCAAGCGCAAGAAGTAGCAAAATCGGGCGGTTTCGAGGTTCACTCTCGAGCCGCCTTTTGTTTAGGTAATTCCCTTTATAACCTTGCCCAGGACACGCACTCTTTTACAACTTCCATTCTGCCTTTCATCCAATTGAAATTCCCTGATCCTCAGCCTCTTAACCCATGATTGTCTATTGTCCTCCTTTGTCTCGAACGCTGCCCGTTGTTCTGATGCAGACAACAGAGACTTCTGAAAGATATTGGATGGGAGGCTCTAATGCCTGATGGGGATGTAAGATCTCGAGTACGCCTTTCCTTCACCTCGCTTTCGCTCGGGTATTCAGAGTTTTGCACGGTCTGCGATATCTTCGCCGAGACCCGCACGTGGACCAATACTTTGGAAGAGGTAAGGACCGGAAACCTCTTGCAGCGGCCATCCGCCAAATCCGCTCAGAGAATTTTTGGAGAGATTCGCAAGCGCATCGAATGCCTCTCGGACGAAACCATTGCAACCTTCCCCAGTGCCCCTGACGACGACCGTCGCGCGATCGCTTACCTTGCCGCCTGTAAGCTCTACCCGCTGATCTTCGATTTCGTTCGTTTCGTCCTTCTCGAAAAGATCGCCGTCTTCGATTTCAGCGTAAGCGATACAGACTTCGATGGATACTGGAATCGCAAGGCCATTGATCACCACGATCTTGAAACCGTCACCGCCAAAACCCAAGAGAAGGCCCGACAAAACGTCTTCAAGCTCCTCCTTGAAGCTGGCCTCCTCACTGACAAAAAGGATCCACGAATAACTCCCACAAGCATTTCACACCTAATCGAATCCATCCTCGAAAACGAAGGCAGCGAATATCGCCACGCTTTTCTCATTCAATGACCAGTCCAACTCCAACTTCCCTCGCTGAGTCTTTCGACAATCTCAAAACCGTTCTCAGCAGTCCTCAATTCCTAGCCCAAGAAGGCATCGGAAATGAAGTGCCATTTTTCATCTACGCCTACGAGCCTTCAAACCAGAATCAAGTCGTTGAGGAAACTGGAAATCTTGTTTCGACGCTGCAGAAGCAAGGTATCTCGATCCTTGAAATCAATCTTTACGATGCTGCAGTTGAAATCATCAAGCAACGCGGCAAGTGGGATCGCCTCCTTTCTCTCGAGTCCTCGATGGATAAGAAGAAATTCAAGACGCAGCTTCAAAATCTAACCGATGTCGAAACAAAGCTCATTCCCGCGATCGCCAAGCAAATCGAAAGCCGGGACGAGCTACAGCTACTCTTCGTCACTGGAGTCGGCCTCGTGTATCCGTTTATACGGACACACAATCTTTTGAACAATCTACAGAAGGTAGCAAAAGACTACCCGACTCTCCTCTTTTTTCCAGGACGCTACACCTACACCGAAGGCCGCGGTCAGTCGCTCGACCTCTTCGGAGAGCTAAACGAGGACAAATACTACCGAGCGTTCAATATCCAAAACTACAAACTCTAGTATGAAAATCAGAAACCTTTTCTCCAAGCCGATCGACCGGCACATCGAAGGCGTCATCAAGGCGGACGATGAAGCCCAGCTAGCCAACGAAGTCGAAGAATACATCGTTACCAACGAGATTGCCCAGCGCCTCCAGCATTTCTTCGAAGCCTACAATGAGAACAGCTCCGCAAGCGGTGTTTGGATCTCCGGCTTTTTCGGCTCCGGCAAGTCTCACCTGTTGAAGATACTCTCCCTCGTTTTGGAGAACCGCCAGGTTGACGGCGTCAAGGCCGGAGATGAATTCTGTTCGAAGATAGACGACGCCTTCTTAAAAGCGGAAGTAGGCAAAGCCATTAAAACTCCGTCTCGTAGCATCCTCTTTAACATCGACCAAAAATCTGACATCATTTCAAAGCAGGATACCGATGCGATCCTCTCCGTATTCCTGAAGGTGTTCAACGAGATGCAAGGCTTCTACCCGAAACAGCCTTACATCGCTCAATTCGAGAGAGACCTGAGCCGCAAGGGTCAATTCGATCAGTTTCGAGCTGAATTCGAAGAGGAAGCAGGAGAATCTTGGGAGTCGGGTCGCGAAACAGCTCATGGGCTCGACGCTGATCCCTTCGCCAAGGCATATTCAAAAGTCGTTGGCACGACAGAGGAAGAGGGACTGAAGGTCCTGGATCGGTATCACGATACTTACCGTCTCGATATCGAAGGCTTCGCCGCCATGGTGAAGGACTACATCGACACCCAAGAACCGGGATTTCGTCTCAACTTTTTCGTCGATGAAGTTGGCCAATACATCGCTGACAACTCGAAACTGATGGTCAACCTACAGACCATTGCGGAGAGTCTTTCCACGAAGTGCCAAGGTCGATCCTGGATTCTCGTTACTTCTCAGGAAGACATGTCCACCGTTGTCGGTGAGATGGCTAAAATTCATACCTCCAACGATTTCTCGAAGATTCAAGACCGCTTCAAAACGCGACTGCCACTCACCAGTAAAGATGTCTCCGAAGTCATCCAGAAGCGCCTCCTTTCCAAGGACGTCGGCAATGCTCAGGTCGCCAAGGACCTCACCGATCTCTACGCTCACGAAAAAGCCAATTTCCGAACTTTGTTCGAATTCGGTGACGGCTCCCGTAACTACAAGACTTACGCCGACGAGGACGAATTCACCGATTCGTATCCGTTCATCCCCTACCAGTTCGACCTTTTTCAAGCCGCGATCAACGGACTCTCGCGCAACAACGCGTTCACCGGCAAGCATGCCTCCGTGGGCGAACGCTCCATGCTCGGCGTATTCCAAGAGGTCGCTAAGAAAATCGCCGACAAAGCCTTCGGCCAGCTCGCCACCTTCGACCTCATGTACGAAGGCATTCGATCCGTTATCAAGAGCGAACATCAACGAGCGATCATAAATGCAGAGCGACAGATCGGAAATCCCTTGGCAATCCGCGTCCTCAAGTCGCTCTTCCTAGTGAAGTATTTGAAGGAGTTTAAAAGCACTTCCCGAAACATCTCTATTCTCTCTATCGATGCATTTGACTCGGACCTCGCTCAGCATGAGAAGGACGTGCGTGAAGCGCTAAATCTCCTAGAGCAAAACACCTTCGTCCAACGTACTGGAGAAGTCTTCGAGTTTCTCACCAATGAAGAGAAGGATATCGAAAATGAAATCAAAGCCACCGAGGTGGATGATTCAGCGATCAACACGCTCGCTGCTCAGCTAATCTTCGACGATATCATTCGCGACACCAAGATCCGCCACGAAGACAATCACCAGGATTACTCCTTCAGCCGAAAACTCGATGGCTCCACCTTTGGTAGGGAGCACGAGCTCGCCATCAATATCGTCTCTCCCTTCAACGAACTGCATGGCGACGAAGCCGCTCTTATCAGTCATTCGATGTCCAAGCCAGAGGCGCTCCTTCTACTAGATTCTGACGATCGCCTTCTATCCGACCTTCACACCTATGCGAAGACGGACAAATACATCCGTCAAAATTCTAAATCAACTCAGGCCGATAGCCGCCATCGAGTCCTCTACGAAAAAGGGCAGCAAAATATTCAGCGAAAAGCAGCCATCAAGCAACGTCTCGAAGCGCTGCTCGCCCGAGCAAAGGCAGTCGTAAATGGCAGCGAGATCACCGGTCTCGGCTCCGAGCCACGCGGCAGAGTTATTCAAACGTTCCATGGACTTGTTCGCTACGCCTATCCGAATCTGAAGATGCTACGAGTCTCTTTTGGCGAAGATAGCACACGACGAATCCTTGCAGATACAGGTGACGATCTTTTCCGCCACGACGATGAGACGCTCACCGAAGGCGAAACCGAGATCCTCACCCACATCCGCCGCCGACAGACCCAAGGTGAGAAACCTACCGTCCAGAGCATTCTGCAGGAGTTTGGCAAACGCCCCTACGGTTGGTATAGTCATGCCATTCTCTCAAATATCGCTAAACTCTTCATGCGGGGCAAGGTAGAGCTCTCGGCGGATTCCAATATTTTAGATAAGGCGTCCGCACTTGATGCTCTTTCAAATAGTCGCCAATTTACGAATACGATCGTACGCCAGCAGGAGGAGTTCGATTCCAAGGCCATTCATCAGCTTAAAAAGTTTCACTCCGAGTTTTTTGACGAAAGTAATACCGCGACAGAAGCAAAAGACGTAGCTCTCCGTTTTCAGGAGAAACTGAAGTCGCTGGTTGCCCAGCTCGAAGAAGTCAGACAGCGAACACAGACATTTCCGTTCGTCGGTGATTTAGACTCCGCCGTAGAACTGCTTCACCCGTGGTGCTCAAAGAGCTACACCTTGTTTCTAAGCGGTATTTCGGATATTCAAGACGAGTGGTTGGATACCAAGGAGGACGTGATCGATCCGATTTATGTATTCATCCACGGCCCCCAGGGAAAAGTATACCAGGAGCTGCAAACTTACTTCCGTGAGCAACGTGCAAACCTTTCAGACATCGATTCTGACGAATCGGCCAAGCTGCAAGATTTTCTAGTCAGTGCGAAACCTTACCGTGGTAAAGCGCTTCAGGAAGCGAAGGCAAGAAAGGAAGCGCTCGCGAAGAAAGTAGATGCGGCTCTCTCCGAAGCGAAGAAGGACGCTTCAGGAAAAATCCGAACGATGGTTGCGAACATCGAAACGCTTGATGGATTTGTCGCCCTTTCCAAATCTGAAAAATCAAAGCTATTCAGACCCTCTAACGATACCCTGGAAGAAGTCCAGGATTCAGGCCTCCTCGCTGTTGTTCGCGATAAATTGGCGCGTTATTCAAATGACGGTTACCAAAGGCAACTCAGTGAGTTTAACGAGATTGTCGCGAATAAGGCTAAAGCAGAAGGCGTTGAGGAAGAAGCCGCCAAATACATTTCGAAGCAATCGATACAGATCTCTTTCGAAAAGAACACCATTGAAACCGAAGGTGATTTAGAAGCCTACCTCGACGCCGTGCGAACTGCCTATTCCTCTGCTCTCAAGGAAAATAAGAAGATCAATCTATTGTAATGAACCATTCAGCTCTAAAGAAATTCGCAATAAAGGCTCGAAAGGATCTGATTGAGCAAGTGGGTGCTAAGCTCAAGTATGCGCTTTCAAGCGACAGTGCCGAGCAGCGCGAGCGACAGACTCAGATCAATGACCTAAAAGCTGCGATCTCCAAGGAAGGCGAAGCTCTCCTCATCGAACGAGTCGCCTATATTTGGTTCAACCGGCTTGCTGCTCTCCGTTTCATGGATGCGCAGAACTGCCACCCATTCGCTTGTCGTGCTGTTACGCCCGTTCCTGGAAATTCGATTCCAGAGATACTCCAAGTCGCCCGCGAAGGCCAACTTCCTGATTCGGTCAGGATCGATGCCAATCGCATCAATGGTCTATTGGACGGGCGCATTCCATCTGCGGATCCTCAAGCCGAATGCTACCGCATACTCATCGTCGGCGTCTGCAATTTCTACCACCAGTTGATGCCTTATGTCTTTGAAAAAATCGAAGACTACACCGAGCTCCTTCTGCCGGACGATCTTCTAAGTGAGGCCTCGGTTGCTGATGGTTTTCGCTCGATCATCAGCGATGACGATTGCAGCGATGTCGAGCTGATTGGCTGGCTCTACCAGTACTATAGTTCCGATAAAAAAGACCAGGTGATGGCCCGACAGAAGGCTGTTCCGAAAGAAGACATACCTGCGGTCACTCAGTTGTTTACCCCGCACTGGATTGTGCAATACAAGGTGGAAAATTCCCTGGGACGCCTTTGGTTGCAGTCTCGCTCGAGCTCCGGCCTCAAGGAGCAGATGCGTTATTACATCGAGCCTCCAGAAGATGCGGATCAGACGGATTGCCTCAAGGTGAGTTCTCCAGAGGAAATCAAGCTAATTGACCCCGCATGTGGTTCCGGACATATCCTTACCTACGCGTTCGATCTCCTCTACGCCATCTACGAGGAAGAAGGCTACGATCCTAGCTCTATTCCAGGGCTTATCCTCTCGAAGAATTTGTTCGGAGTCGAAATCGACGAACGTGCTGCTGAGCTTGCGTACTTCGCTCTGGTGATGAAGGCCCAACAACGATCAAGTCGCTTTTTGAGGCGTCAGCTTCGTTCAAGCCAAGCAGTAATTGCTCCCAATATTTGCTGTCTCGAAGAGATCCATTTTGAAGAAGGCGAGTTGCGTTCTTATATGGATGCCCTCGATATCGGTTCGCTTTTTACCGCACCCGTATTAACTCTGATGCATCAGTTTGAAGATGCCAAGAACTTGGGATCCCTCATACAACCCGCTCTGGACGATGTGTCTTTCTTGCGCGAAGCAATCAATGGCAAGGATTTTGGCGGCGATCTATTTCTTCGCGAAACGCACCTGAAGGTGCTTCATGTTTTGGAACAGGCTGAAATGCTTGGGCAGCGTTATCACTGTGCTGTCGCAAACCCACCATATCTCGGAGGTAAAGGCATGAACACTGCTCTGGCTAATTATGCGAAGAAAGTGTATCCAGATTCCAAATCTGATCTTTTTGCTGCGTTTATTGAGCGAAACCATCAATTGTTACTACGCGGGGGCGTAAACGCCATGATTACGATGCAGAGTTGGATGTTTCTTTCTTCGTACGAAAAGCTAAGGGCAAAGCTTCTTAAAGAGTGTCTTCTTTCTACCATGGTCCACCTTGGACCAAGGGCATTTGATACCATTGGCGGAGAAGTCGTTCAAGCTACTGCCTTCACCTTTGAGAAATCCGCGAGTGAGAAGCGTCAAGGTATATTCTTTCGGATTGTGGACGGGAAGTCCGAAAAAGAAAAAATGGAATCATACGTTTCGAAACTAGCTGGGTATAAACGGTCGCTTTCTACTGCTCATGCCTAAGCCCACTACAGGTTTCAGCGTTACGTTGCGCGAGTTACGCATGGCCTACCGAAAGGCCAAGGCTGACCTGTACTATGCTTCCGACGTTTCTCAGTTTCGCCTTTATGAGTACGAGGAATCTCTCGATAAGAACCTTACTAAAATCCGAAGGCGTCTGAGACAAGGGCTGTTGCCCGCATTCGACGATGACTCTTGGACTCTGACTCCTAAAGGCCTGAGTTTCGAAGCTGAAAGTTCGAACCTGATCTCTTCGGACCCTTGGCAACAGTGGGCGAAGGTCGTTCGGCAGAAAAAGAAAAAACCGGAGGCCGAATTTCGACTGATCGAGAACATGAGCATCGATTGCCATGTCGTATCGGCATTATGGATCAATCGAGTTGGTCATCATTTGGATGCGTCTCTTTCAGAGGATGCCTACGGCAATCGGTTACGTCGAAAGAAGGACGATTCGATCAACCCTCTATCCCTAGGCAGCTTCAAGCACTACTTTGGCCCTTATCGCTCTTGGCGAGACAATGGAATCAAAGCAATGAGATCAGCCTTAGATGAAGGCAAGAAAGTCGTATCCATCTCTGCCGACGTTACCTCTTTCTATCACGAGCTAAATCCAGATTTCTTGCTCGATCAAACATTCCTAGATCTTCTCGATCTACCAGAATCGCTAAGCGCTGAAGATAGGCGTCTCACGCGTTACATGGTAAAACTCATTGCGAAGTGGGCAAAGGCAACTCCTTTGCAGAAGGGACTGCCTGTCGGGCTTTCAGCGTCTTCAGTTATTGGAAATGTGGCCTTGCTAGAGTTGGACCGCATTATTCAGCGAGAAGTCGTTCCGCTCTATTATGGACGTTACGTGGATGATGTCATTCTTGTGATGGAGAACACGAACGGATTCTTAGATGAAGAGACCGTTTGGGATTGGGTTCTCGCTCGCTCGGATCAGAAGCTTTTTCGCGACGAAAAGTCAGAGGATTCGAATACTATAATCTTCCAGCCGGATTACCTGAAGAATGGTTCGAATATCCGATTCGAAAACGAGAAAAACAAGGTCTTTATTCTCGAAGGGGATACCGGGAAAGCCTTGGTTGATTCACTTGTTCATGAGATCCAAGAACGAGCGAGCGAATGGCGTGCTTTACCTGAGGTTCCACGAGACGCCAAGCATGTCGCATCAAGTCTATTAGGAGCGATGCAAGCAGACGGCACGCAGGCAGACAGCCTTCGAAAAGCTGAAACCTTATCGCTAAAGCGTGCGTCGTTAGCGATTATTCTTCGGGACTATGAGGCCTACGAACGATCCCTGCCTCCAGCATCCTGGGAGAAACAAAGGAACGCTTTCTTTCAGGCTGTCGTCGATCATCTCATCGTCCCACAAGCATTCTTCGACTTAGCTAAGTACCTGCCACGCATAATTCAATTGGCACTCGCTAGCGGGGAACTCGATGCATTTCAGCGGATCATTGATTCCCTAGAGAAACTCAGTGCCGCAGTAGGGAGATCCTGCTCGCTCAAGATAAAAGCGGCGAATGAGAATGACTCCACAAATCCCAACATACTCGCCAAATGGCGGAAGCACTTAGGCTCCCAAATAGAGGAGAGCATCGTCGTATCCTTTTCCTCTGAGGCATTTTCAAAAGAGAGATGGAAGGAGCTTGAATCGGAGGAGTGGAAGCTATTCGAGTTTGAAGACTACGAAGAATATCAAGAGGCTAATCGTTGGCTGTTTGAGCGTGACCTTGCCCGTCAGCCATTCCGCAGCATTGGTCTGCCGACTTCTTTTCAGCCTGATGAATCGTTCGAAAACCTAAGCACGTTCTCCACCGAGTCTCTCAATTCTAAGAAATTCGATCCAGCGATAATTCAAAGCGCGAAGGAGCTTTGTTCCCTGCTTAAGATCCCAATCGATGGAGGCTTTCCATCGGGCTTCATCTATCCGACACGACCTTTCAATCTGAACGAGCTATACGTCATTCATCCAGATCCATTCGACAAAGAATCGATCGAACAGCTCTCGGATATCATACTTGGGCAGCGGGGATTTACGATGGAAACGGATGCCCCGTTTTATAACGAGGATCACAATCAGATTCTTGTCGATTGCGGTAAAGAGCGCTCGAAAGTCAGAATTGCAATCGCAAGCTGGAAGACGAAATTGAGCAGTTGGACCGCTTCAGTAGCAGAAGAGCCCGATCCAGATTGGCAGCGCTTTCATCGGCTCAATTGTTTGCTCAACGAAGTTATTCGCACAAGCCCGCCACCGGATTTCCTAATACTTCCAGAGCTTTCAATACCGTCTCGTTGGTTTTTTCCAATTGCTCAGAAGCTTCAAGGGAAAGGCATCTCATTTATATGCGGTATCGAGTATCAACATACAAAGCCGAACCTAGTTCGAAACCAAGTCTGGGCAGCATTACCTCACGACAGTCTAGGCTTTCCTTCATTGTTGGTCTATCGGCAGGACAAGCAAAATCCTGCCCTGCATGAAGAAGACGAATTACGAAACATTGCGAGTAAAGTAATGCAGCCCGAGAAGATTTGGGAGAAAGGAAAGCCGCCTGTTATCGTTCATCGCAACTTTCATTTTTCTCTCCTTGTTTGTAGCGAGCTGACCAATATTGACTACCGAGCTGCCTTGCGTGGAAAAATCGACGCGCTCTTCGTTCCCGAGTGGAACCAAGACACAGAGACCTTCAATGCACTCATAGAATCAGCTGCTCTCGACGTGCACGCCTACATCATCCAGTGCAATGATCGGCAATACGGCGACAGTCGTATTCGAGTTCCACACAAGGACGCTTGGATGCGGGATCCCGTTCGAATCAAAGGCGGTAAACACGACTACTTCGTTGTCGGAGAAATCGACATCATAGCGCTACGCCAATTCCAAAGCCACGATCGCTCTCCCAACAAACCCTTTAAGCCACTCCCCGATGGCTTCAAACTAAGCCCATCCCGCAAAACCCTTCCGAAATCAGAAATCGAATGAGTAACGAATCCACAACTACAGAAGAGAAAGAGCAGTCTTCTGAAGCAAATTTTTACCGAGCGTCGGCTGAGGATTTTAAGAAGATCCCAGGAAGTCCTATTGCGTATTGGTGCAGTGAACCAGAATTAACGGTTTTCGAGAAAAACAGACCGCTCAGTGCAACGCATCAAGCGCGAGTGGGACTGCAGAGTAACAATAATAATCGTTTTCTTAGATTCTGGCATGAAGTTTCATTTGATAAAATCAATGAAAATTCTAAAAGCTTGGATGAAGCTCAAGCAAGTGGAGGCAAGTGGTTTCCATACCACAAGGGAGGTGCATTCCGCAAGTGGTATGGGAACAACGAGTATGTGGTAAACTGGGAAAATAGTGGTGAGGAGATAATAGGACTGGCATCAGAAATCTACGGATCTCCTAGTAGAACAGTTCGCAGCAAAGAGTACTACTTTCGCGAATCACTAACTTGGTCAACACTCTCCTCTGGAGCATTTGCTGTAAGGTGGAGCCCTCACGGTTTTATGTTTGATATCAAGGGGTCATGTATTTTTCCGACTGAAATTAGTCATAACAGCCAGAGTGTTGCCGGTGCACTGAATTCATGTGTAGTAAATAAATTGCTGAGCTTCACTAGTCCTACTATCGATTATTCTACTGGAGCGATAGAGGCAGTACCAATTCCAAGCTTAACAACTTCCCTAACATCGACTGTCAGTGACGTCGTTGAAGATCTAATTCTAAAAGCTAAGGAAGATTGGAACCGATACGAAACGTCGTGGCATTTTCACTCTCAAAGTGTGCTTGAAAGAAGATCTGTCGATTTAGAGAGATCCTGGAATATTGAAAGTGAAGAGAGAGAAGAAATGAAGTGCCAGATCATCAAACAGGAGGAAGAAAACAACCGTATCTGGATCGATGCCTACGGTCTTCAAGGTGAACTTTCTCCTGAAGTATCTGATAAGGAAATAACCCTCGCAAGCACGGATCAAAAAACCGATATGGCGGCTTTCATCTCTTACGCCGTCGGCTGCATGTTCGGTCGCTACTCACTCAACAAGCCAGGACTCATTCTCGCCAATACTAACGAAACCCTCGAAAACTACCTTGCTCAAATCCCTGCCCCCAGTTTCATGCCGGATGGTGACAATATCCTGCCAATCCTTGACGCCGAATGGTTCGAGGACGACATCGTCGCTCGCTTCCGCGATTTCCTCCGCGTGACTTTCAGCGAGGAAACCCTGCAAGAGAACATTCGTTTCATCGAAGAATCACTAGGCAAGGATTTGAGAAAGTATTTCGTCAACGACTTCTTCAAAAACCACATCAGTAACGAGCGAGCCTACGGTTACAAGAAGCGCCCCATCTATTGGCTCTTCCAAAGCCCCAAGAAAAGCTTCCAAGCGCTCATCTACATGCACCGTTACAATCGGGATACGGTGAACCTCCTGCTCAACGACTACTTGCGCGAATATCAGAACAAGCTCCAGAACCGCCGTTCCCATCTCAACGAGATCCTCGCCAGCGAATCCACCAGTCCCCGCGATAAAACCGCCGCCACCAAAGAGCAAAACAAAATCGACAAGCAACTCACCGAACTCGCCGACTGGGAGCGCGACGTCATCTACCCCCTCGCCACCCAACGCATCGAGATCGACCTAGACGACGGCGTCAAAACCAACTACCCCAAATTCGGCAAAGCCCTAGCAAAAATCCCCAGCGTAAGCTAAAAACAAATACAATGGCTTCAGGTTCAGACAATTTCTCAGCTGCCGAGCAAGGTCTCGGCTACATTTATCAGATACGTTTCGCACTTCTGAAGATGTTCAGTTTGCCTGAAGACGCACTGTGCTTCATCGAGAAGGATGACGACCTTAACTTTGAAGACTCAGAAGAAGGGCAGCTTTTAGCTTCGTTAAAGCACAAAGCTCCAGGTGATAAATTGTCAGACCTTAGTCCCGACTTTTGGAAGTCGGTTAGGATTTGGTCCGAACGCTACCTAGCATCAGGGAATAACAGGGATTCGATTCAGTTCTTTCTCTTTACCACTGGACGCGTATCAAATGGGTCGATACTTGAGTCGTTTTTGCCTGGAGAAACTACTCCACCTGATTTTGAGCAGGAGATAAGTGATACGTTGGCTAGGTCTGCATCGACGACGATTCAGACGGCCAAAGATGCATATGAGAGAATCGAAGAGTCGGATCGAAAATCATTTCTTTCGGCTATAACCATTTTTGACGAGCAAGTGCGCATCGCAGACATTCCCAGAGAGATTATGCAGGAGCGTATGCGAACCGTACGCCCCCGTTTCCGCAGCCCAGTCTACGAGCGCCTCGAAGGCTGGTGGGTGAATGCAGCAATCGAACTGATGACAGGACACCGAACGGAACCGCTTTATGGTAACGAATTGTCTGAAAAGATATGTCAAATTTCAGCTGAATACACCGAAGACAATCTCCCCATCAATTTTATTGGAGCCGAGCCTCCCGGAGGTGTTCGTCCAGAGGAGGATCGGCGAAAGTTTGTTGAGCAGTTGAGGCTGATAAGTGTAGGAACTGGACGAATACGGAGAGCGATTCTCGATTACTACCGAGCTTTCGAGCAACGGTCATCATGGCTGCGTGAAGATGTCGTACTCGATGGCGAACTTGAAGATTATGATGATCGCCTTGTTGATGAATGGGATCGGATGCGGGTCGTGCTGTGGGATGAAATAGAAGAAGACGCTTCCGAGCCGGAATTCCGACGAGCAGGTAAGGACTTACTAAGATGGTTTGAGGAAACCGATCACGAAAGACTCCGGATCCGAAAGCAAGTGACGGAAGCCTACGTAACGATGGGCAGCTGTCATATTTTAGCTAACGAGGATGACCCGCGACTACATTGGCACCCTCGGTTTCAAGAACGACTCACCGAAATTCTAAGGGAGGACGAAGAATGAGGACGTGGGCGACACGTCCGCGAGAGATTCGCAATCTCTTCAATCCAGCGTTTTGCGGAGAGGTGGTTTTTCGAGGTATTGAAAGTTACAATACGACTGCAAAAAGTGGGTTGCCTTACTCTTTAGCGATATTGCTACTTCCATTGGTTCTGCACAAAACGACTAGAGAAGCGGTTCAGAGAGGTCGGGTTAGTTATCTCAGCAAGACGATAGCCGACAATCCTGAAGTTCTCATTGGGTTTCCTGCTAGGGTGCGTGGGTTGATGCCATACTCCCTCGAAGCAATAGGAATGCTTGTGCAGTACGCCGCGTTAGAAATCTCCGAAAACGGAGAACTCGTTGCAATGCCGGACCGCCTGCGAAAAACGATCAAGGGAACTGACGAAAGCCGAGCCTGCCAACGTGCGTCAATCATCTTGGGCAAGAAGTTCGCCGAGGTCAATGACCGCGTTACCATCTACATGACTTTAGGAATCCGACCATGAATATTCGTTCTATCTTTCTATTCAGCCATGACGGCCGACGACGCGATTTAAACTTCAAGCTCCATGGGCTGAACGTCATAACCGGATGTTCTTCGACTGGAAAATCCGCACTGTCGGAAATAATTGAATACTGCATGGGGCGGAGCACTTTCAATGTCCCGGAAGGCGTCATTCGTGACAAAGTTGCCTGGTATGGGGTTGTTTTTCAGTTCGATGGCGAGCAGGTGATGATTGCCAAACCAGCTCCAGCAGCGAACTATGGGAGTTGCTCACGAGCGATGATGAGAAGAGGAGCTGATTTGGAGTTTCCTTCATTCGAAGAACTCAAGGCGAACACTGACGACGATGGAGTGGTCGCTCAGCTTTCAAATTTACTTGGAATCCCGCAGAACGAGACGGCGGTAAAACTGGAGCACAGTCGGAATTCTTACGAAGCGAACATCAAGCATACGTTTTTCTATCTTTTCCAGAAACAAGGTTTAGTCGCGAACAAGGACCAGCTCTTTTATAGGCAAAACGAACAATATATACCACAGGCAATTCATGATACGTTGCCAATCTTGTTGGGAGTGGCTCCTGACAATCGCCTGGAGATGGAGGCTCAGTTTCGAACGGCAAAAAGAGATTTGAGGATTCAGGAGAAGCGCTTGGCTGAAGCGAAGGAATTTTCGGAGAAGCTACAGTCTCGTGGCCTTAGTTTGGTTGCTGAGGCAAAGCAAGTTGAGATTCTCTCTCTTGCCGATGCTCCCGAAAATAACGATGAGGTGCTGGATTTATTGAAGGCTGCTCTTGAATGGAAACCTGCTTCAGTACCTGACAACAATACGGGACAGCTAACAAAGCTCGAACTCGAAGTTAAAGAGCTGCGGCTAGAGAAATCAAAATTGTTCGAACGCCTGAAATCAGCACGAAATTTTGTTCAAAAGGAAGATGGCTTTTCACACGAAGCGTCTGAACAAAAAGACCGTTTGGAGTCGATCAAAGCGTTTCCAAAGAATACGAAGACGGGAGAGTGGCAATGGCCGTTTTGTGAGCCGGAATTAGGAATGGACTCGCCCATTGCCCAAAGCCTTGTGAAAGAGCTTGAATCCCTTGACTACGAAATGAGAAGCGTAGTTGGAGAGCGCCCGCAGCTTCAAGGGTTCATAAACAATCTGGAAGAGGAACTGAGAGCAATCACTGATGAGATTCGGATTAAGGAGGAGGAACTTGCATCTGCGATTACAGCAAACACCGCGATTGCGGAAATGGGTAATCGAAATAATGCTGCAGCGAAAGTACTCGGTCGCATTAGTCTCTTCTTGGAAAGCGATACTCCAGACAACAAGCTGAAGGAATTTGAAGACCGCTGCGAAAGGCTACGTCGGAAAGTTGAAACTCTCGAGGCTGGTATCGGTGCCGATAATAGCGAGGAACGAATGGCATCCATCCTAAATCTTATATCTCGAAACATGGGAAAATACATCGATGAACTCGACGCAGAGTTTTCAGAGCATGCCTTCCGTTTGGACCTCAATAATCTGACCGTCATTGTTGATCGCCCAGAGAGACCAGTTCCCATGAGCAAGACAGGTGGGGGAGCGAACGCCCTTGCTTACCACATCGGAACACTCCTTGCGCTGCATGCATTCAGCCAAAAGAACAACCGCCCAATCCCGAGTTTTCTATTTATCGACCAACCCACTCAGGTGTATTTCCCCTCGGAAACCCATAGAGCCGATGGCACTGTTGAACAGACTGAAAAAGATACCGACATCGAGCTTGTTCGACGTCTCTTTAGGATGCTCGACAATTTCGCGAAACACGAGTGCCCACAATTTCAAATCATCGTTACCGAGCACGCGAACTTGAGGGATGACTGGTTTCAAGAATCTCTCGTAGAAGAACCATGGAGGAAACCACCCGCGTTGGTTCCTGAGGATTGGCCCGAGCTCGATCAGAAATGAGAGCGAAAAAATGACATCTAATTGCCAAAGGATCTTTTCATTATGTCTTCAGTAACAGATAGCCTTAACGACATCTTCAAAACTCAGCGCATCGTATTCTGGTACGATCCTGAAGGAGAGATGCGCTCTCAGTTCGATGGGTACGTTCAAGCATCGATTGAGAAAATTGAAATCGAGAATAACGAGTTCTCTATCAAGCACCGAGTTTCACGAGAGGAAACGGACAAGCAATTTTTAGTCTATGCTCCATTCCCTCGTCCTGAGCGCACTAAGAATTGGCTCTTGGATTTAGAGCTGGGGAACTACCTCTTTCATGCGGATGGAATCTCGTTGGTGTTGAGTGAGCTAGGCTGGCAAGAGGAACATCGGTCTTTTGTCGAAAAATATCGCCGCTTCTTTAACAGTTCGGATCGTCAGAGGCGCCTTGCTGAGCGCTTGCATTCGCAAGACGGTGAAGGTGACTGGCTATTGAAGATGCTCAGTGTTGTGGTTCGCGAAGAGCCGAGTGTGGAAGCGTGTCTATTTACGCTGCTGAAAGAACTTTCAGAGAGTGGCAGCAAGAAGTGGGACGAGGTGGTTAAGTATGATCTGGATCGCTATTTCTGGACTCTATTTGCTAAGACCTGCAAATACGAATCGACGAATCCTACGTTAATGGATCTGTCGATCGAACTGCTGCTCGCTGCATCGCCTTGCGGCAAGGAGGTAGTGTTGGGTAGAGAGGCGAAAGTGATTGTTAGCAGGTGGAAGGATAGCAGCCGCTACAAGAAATCCTTTGAGGCTCTTTCTGAACAGATTGCGCAAGAACTGAACATTGCCGCTGCTCTCAATGCGATCGATGGCTACTCGCAGCTATTGGGCCAGGATGCTTTTGAAGCTATCGAGAAAAAGGTGATAACCGAACTGCGAGATGGGTTGTCTGCGGATCTTATCGCGTTCGATGATCTGAAGAATATAGTCGAGCAGAGGGCACTTTTGTATTGGTATGACAAGTACGAGAATGTTTATGAGGCTCTGCTAACTGCCGCCGAATTAAAATCTGCTATTCGTCAGTTAGACCTAGGGTTTGAGTCTGTTGGGGAAGGTGTGGAACGCTACAAGGCAACCTATTGGAAGATCGATCAGCTATATCGACACTTCCGTTTTCATGCGAAGCAAAGCAGGCAAGCGACTTTGCTTGATTCAATTTCGGAAGAGATCGAAAAGCGTTATGCCAATGATTACTTACTTCGGTTGAATGATCGCTTTCAAAATAATCTGGACGAGCTCAAATCGTGGCCACCGAGGGAACTGGTGAGTCAACGAGACTTCTTTGATCGTCATGTGGTCCCAACGCTTCAGAAGCGGAAGGACAGCAAGTTATTTGTTATTATTTCGGATGCAATGCGTTACGAAATAGGAGAAGAGCTGCATCGGAGGATAACGAAGGAGCAACGCTTCCGCTCGAAGCTAGAGCATGCTGTTAGCGTCCTGCCTTCCTATACGCAGCTTGGTATGGCTGCATTGCTTCCTCACAAGGACTTGTCGTTGACTAAAACCAATGGACAAGCCTTAGCAGATGGGCGGAAAACGAGCGGTCTAGAAGCAAGAAAGGCGATTCTCGCTACTGGTGACCGAAAAGCGACTGCAATCAAAGCCAGTGAATTCCTAGCGCTGAACACCAACGAAGAAGGACGGGCCTTGGCTCGAGATCACGATTTGATTTACATCTATCAAAACGAGATAGACCACACCGGCGACAAGCGCGAAACCGAGGCTGATGTTTTTGAAGCAGTCGATCGGAATTTGGACATCCTCCAGGCCCTCATCCGAAAAGTGGCCGCCGTAAACGGGAATAATATTCTGATAACCGCTGATCATGGTTTCCTCTTCACAAATACGCCTCTAGGCGATAGCGACTTTACGGAGAATCCGTCAGCTGAGAATGTTGACTTCCTTAATCGTCGGTTTGCAATCGGTTCTGGTTTTCAACGCAAATCTAACATTGCTTGCTACAGCTCATCCGAGCTGGGGCTTACTGGAGAATTGGAAGTTGCGATCCCTAAGTCTATCAATCGTTTTCGCGTTAGAGGCTCGGGGTCCCGCTATGTGCATGGAGGAGCTTCGTTGCAAGAAGTTGTGATTCCTGTGCTTAGCGTAAATAAGGCCCGCCAAGATGATGTTAGCATTGTAGACGTAGACGTGATACGAGGAGCATCGAATCTCATTACCACAAGTCAGACGGTAATCACGCTCTACCAGGAAGAGCCCGCTGTCGAAAAGACTCTGCCGCGCACGCTGAAAATGGGTTTTTTCTCTATTGGAGGGGAATTGCTATCGAATCAGCAAGAAGTCACTTTCGACGTTTCAGATTCTGAGGCTCGTTTACGGGAAAGAAAAATCAACTTCCTATTCGGTTCGGTCGCTGACAAAAAGGAGCATAAAAACTCTGAAATCATCTTACGACTCGAAGAACGAATAACCGGGAGCAACCGCGACCGCGTTTACAAGGAATTCCCGTATCGATTAAAGAAAGCCTTTGATACCGACTTTGAATATTAAGCCCATCGCCATGCTCGACCAAAAAATCGTAGAAAACTTTCCTGGACTTATAGTCCGCAAGGATCTCTCCAAAACAGTAAAGGGTAATGCTATCGTCCCTTCCTACGTACTCGAGTATTTGCTTGGTCAATACTGCGCAACCGATGATTCAGAGAGCATCGAGGCTGGAATAGAAACGGTGAAGGCTATCCTGGCGAAACACTACGTGAATCGCAACGAGGCAGGGTTGATCAAATCGACGATCAAGGAGAAAGGCCGCCACAAGGTAATCGATAAAGTAACGGTTGATCTCAATGAGAAGGGTGGGTTCTACGAGGCGCGATTTTCAAATCTTGGCATTAAGAAGGTTCCGACTGATTCGGACTACATCAAGAAGCACCCGAAACTGCTAGTAGGCGGCGTCTGGTGCATAGCTGACCTGATGTATGAAGCAAACGAGGACGCGAAGATTGAACCGTGGATAATCGAAACGCTCAAACCGATCCAGGTCTCCAATGTTGATTTCGACGAGTATTGTAACGCTAGAGATAAGTTTTCTACAGAGGAATGGATTGATGTCCTGATTCAGAGTATTGGTTTTAATCCAGAGATGCTTGGGAAGCGTCAGAAGCTGCTGCAGTTGATCCGCCTGGTTCCCTTCAGCGAACGCAACTACAACAGCATTGAGCTAGGGCCAAAGGGAACGGGTAAGTCGCATATTTTCTCAGAGTTTTCGCCGCATGGAATGATCGTTTCGGGTGGCGAAGTTTCGGTAGCGAAATTGTTCGTGAACAATTCGACCGGCAAGCTCGGTCTCGTCGGCTATTGGGACAGCGTGGCCTTCGACGAATTCGCAGGAAAAGACAAGCGAGTCGATAAAAACATCGACGATATCATGAAGAACTACATGGCGAACAAGTCCTTCTC